>CAZHWL010000042.1:0-8207 GCA_964536035.1 uncultured Candidatus Bathyarchaeia archaeon
CGTAATTGTGCGTTTTCAGAGGTCAAGTTCATGCCTTACTGCAAGAATTGTGGAAGCGAAATGTCTGAAGACGCTGCTTATTGTCCGAAATGTGGTGCTCCTGTTGAAGCCTTGTCTGCGCCGAAACTGGCGTACTGGGGAGACAGGTTTGTTGCTTGGCTGATCGACATTGTCATCCTTGGAGCGGCGATCAACTCAATACGTCTGTTCTTGTGGGTCGGTTGGCCTACCTATGTTTGGCCCTCCGGTGTCTTGAGCTGGGTGCCTTTCTTCGATTTCGGGTTCAGTAATGTTGTCTACTTCTTGTATTGGGTGTTGATGGATGGTGCTTATGGTCAATCAATAGGCAAGATGATCATGAGAATAAGAGTCACGAAGGTGGATGGAGCGAAGATCAACATGGGACAAGCGGCTATTGAAGCTGTCGGAAAGGCGTTCATACTCCCCCTAGACTGCTTGCTGGGATGGATTCTTTATCCATCAAGAAGACAGAGAGCCTTCAACTTTATTTCAAACACAATTGTTGTCAAAGTCCAGCATAGGGCTCTTTGATTCAGGCAATGTTTAAATCGATCTTTTGGCGTCTTTGCGTACTGGTGAAAGTTTATGGTGTTTTGTTCAAAATGTGGCGAGAAGCTGACCGAGGACGCGAACTTTTGTCTAAAGTGTGGCGCTAGAACCAAGAAAGGAGTAGACGCTGGCGTCAATGCTTTTTCTGAGGATTGGCGCGAAGGGCTTCATACGATGGAAAGGGAGCTGGAGAAAGCTTTTTCGACGGCTTCTAAAGAGATCGAGAAAGCCTTCAAAACTGCAAGAGAAAACATTCGAAAAGCAACACATGGAGATACCGTGACCTGTTCAAGCTGTGGACAAGGCAATCCTGAAGGCGCTAGTTTTTGCCACAAGTGTGGAAAGAAACTGGATTAGCAAAGTTGCCGTTGACCTAGATTCAGCCATTCAGCTTTTTCTCAAGCTGAGAAAGGTTAAATTAGTCTTGTTGCTCTTATGAGAGCTAACTTCAGTACACCATGAACACTGAAGACACATGAACAGTAATGTCACATGGTTCAAGGAGACTATAGCTTGGGAAATGTGCGAACGGATCAGGTCAAACGGACGGCTAGAGAACTAGTGAGACGTTTTCCTGACAAGTTCTCTGCAGATTTTGAAAAGAACAAGCGTTTGGTCAGCCAGCTTGTGAGCGGAACTACAACAAAAATCAGAAACCAGATTGCCGGCTATATCACACGCTATCTGGCCGGAGAAGAAGCAGAGGAGATCCCAGAAGAGGAAGTAGCTGAGGAACAGCTGCAGGAAGAAGAAGGAGAAGCTGAAGGCGAAGCCCAGTGATGGACGGATACCGCAAAGGCTGGGCTCTGAGATATTTGCGTGAAGCTAAAGCCGAGCTTGAAGCTGCAAGAAAAATGCCTTATATGGCTCCGAGTTTAGTTTTGGAATCAGTCAGAAAAGCGCGAAACGCCATCTACTACAGTCTAGGCGAACCAGCCTTCATTGAAGTGGTCATAAGGGACACGGCTGATAAAACTAAAACCCAAGCCATCACTGATCCTGTTTTGAAATGTCTAGTTGAGATCGAGGAGGTCGTGCAACAGCTCAGCCAGGTTGAGGAAGTTGATGGTGAAAAAGCCATGAAACAAGCTGACAGCTTGTTACAACTGGCTACAGACATTGTTGAAACGTTGACTGAAGAAAAAATAGAGGAATAGGCCAAAGCCTACTTTCTAAACAGCCTTAGCGATGCGATCCAAAGCTTTCTTTATATTCTCAATCGAGTTCGCAAAGGACAGTCTCAAATGGCCTTCGCCATACTTGCCGAAGGATGTGCCTGGCAGGACAGCGACACCTGCGTTGTAAAGTAAGTGATCGCCAAGCTTGCGGCAATCCATGCCTGTGCCTTTAATGTTTGGAAAGACGTAGAAGGCTCCACGCGGCTTCTTGCACGAAATCCCTTTAATGCTATTCAAGCCTGAAACTATGATCTCTCTGCGTTTCTTGAACTCAGCAACCATCTTCTCTGCGTCGCCTTGCGGGCCCTTCAGGGCTTCAATGCCTGCTATTTGGGTGAAGCTGGCGGTACAGGAATTTGAGTTAGTCATCAGTTGAGCAACTTTCTGGGCTAGATCTTTCCGCATTACACCGTAGCCGAGGCGCCATCCGGTCATGGCGTAGGTCTTTGAGAAACCATCCAGCAAAATTGTCTTATCCTTCATTCCGGGCAGTGAAGTTATGCTTTCATGTTTGCCCTCGTAGATTATTCGGCTGTAAATTTCGTCAGCTAGGACAAATATGTCGTCGCGGTCAGCGATGCAGTCGGCGATGACTTTCAAGTCTTCTTTTGTCAGGATTCCGCCTGTCGGGTTTTCAGGATAGTTGAGTATGATCATCTTTGTTTTTTTGGTGATTTTTGACTTGACGTATTCTGGGTCAAGTCTGAAGTCGTTCTCCTCCAGCAGTGGAATTGGCACTGGTTTGGCTTCAACGAAGTTTATCAGCGACTCGTAGATCGGGAAGCCTGGGTTTGGATATAAGACTTCTTCGCCTGGGTTGACTAGAGCAAATATGCTGTAGAACATTATTGGCTTGGCGCCAGGTGTCACGACAACTTCGTCTGCTTCAGCTTTTATTCCTCTGGTCTTTGAAACATATTGTGCAATCGTTTCTCGGAATTCTGGCAGTCCTGCTGAAGGACCGTAATGTGTGTAGCCGTCGTTGAGCGCTTTTGTGGCAGCTTCTTTAATGTTCTTGGGCGTATCAAAGTCTGGTTCACCAATTTCCAGGTGTACCACGTCTTTTCCCTGTTTTTCAAGGGCTTTGGCTTTTGCGAGAACTTCAAAGGCCGTTTCTGTTCCTAAAGTTTCCATTCTCTTGGCAAAGATGGAGTTCACTCATTGTCACCTTGATTTGAAAGGAAAAGAAAGGTAAAAGATAGGGAGTATTTAACCGTTACAGCTTGCTGAAGCATGAATCGATGGTTAAAACAACTTCGTCAGCGGCTTAACCTTCATCACGTCCGAGTTTACGAGATTAGGCGGTTTCTTTCCCTCGAAGAACGAGACAAGGTTGTCTGCGACCATCTCTGACATTTTGGCTCTTGTTTCAAGGCTTGCGCTTGAAATGTGCGGCGCCACAACTACATTGTCAAGCTTTAGCAGTGGGTTATCCAGTGGCGTTGGCTCCTGTTCGAAGACATCGAGTCCTGCTCCTGCAATTTGACCATTCTTCAAAGCTTCGTACAGTGCTTTCTCGTCAACTACTGGTCCACGTGCGTTGTTGATGAGGTAGGCGGTTTTTTTCATCAACTTCAGTTTTTCAGCGTTGATCAGGTGGTGTGTCTCCTTCATTAGCGGAACGTGTAGGCTCACAAAGTCCGATTCCTTCAACAGTTTGTCCAAATCGGTTTTCTTTGCGCCAAAGTCTTTTTCCATCTCTGGTCTCGGCGTGACATCGTAGAACAGTATGTTCATGTCAAAGCCTTTGGCTCTTTTAGCCATGGCATAGCCGATTCTTCCGGCACCGACGATTCCGATGGTTGTGTGATGAATGTCTCGGCCTGTCAGCATGGCTGGGTGCCAGCCGACTTTCCACTGTCCAGTGTGTACGTACTTGTCTGCTTCGACGATCCGTCTTGCGACGGCCATAAGTAGTGACCAAGCGAAATCTGCTGTTGTGTCGGTCAGTACTTCTGGCGTGTTTGTGACGTAGATTCCGCGTTTTGTGGCTTCAGGTATGTCTATGTTGTCAAAGCCTACTGCCAGTTGTGAAACTATCTTCAACTTTGGCGACGCATTGAATACTTCCGCGTCTATCTTGTCCGACAGAAGCGGGACAAGGGCATCGACATTTTTCGCTTTCTCTATTATCGTTTTCTTCGGCGGAGGCGCGTATTCAGGCCATACTTCAGCGTCAAAGTGCTTTTTTATTATGTTCAGGCCTCTTTCTGGAAGCTCTCGCGTGATGTAGATCTTTGGTTTAGGCATAATGTTCACCATACATGTTGAACTGCGAAATTCTTTATTAACATTGACTTATTACACTTACGCATTACTTGATGAAAACCGCATAATGGTTTCCAAAAATGATTGCGATAAGAAACAAACAGCAACTAATCAGTAACGGCGTGACACAATCTGACAGGAAAGCGCGAGAACTAGCGCTGAACAGTTTGGAGGCTGCGGTGAACGCTGTTGACCCGCAACAGTTAATCAGGTCACGAGTGATCTTGAAAAACTCTGTCCTGAAAGTTGATGAGCACGTTTTTGATTTGGAAAAGTTCAGACATGTGTACGTAGTGGGAGGAGGCAAGGCAAGTGGCTCAATGGCTGGGGCGCTGGAGCAGCTTCTTGACAAGAATATTACAGCGGGCATTGTGAACGTTCCAAGAGGCGATAGAAGCAAAACAGCGAAAATCACGCTTAATCAAGCAAGCCACCCAACCCCAGACGAGGCAGGCGTTAAAGGAACAAGAAAAATGCTGGAAATAGCTGAACAAGCTGAAAAAGATGATCTGATTATCTGTTTAATCTCGGGAGGGGGCTCCAGCCTTATGCCACTGCCGCGTGGTGAGATCTCAATCTCAGACAAAAAGGCTCTGACCAGCACGTTGCTCAAGAGCGGCGCCAACATCAATGAAATTAACACCGTTCGGAAGCACATTTCCGAATTTAAAGGAGGCTGGCTTGCAAAAAAGGCTTATCCAGCAACTATTCTGAATCTCATTCTTTCTGATGTCGTGGGCGATCCACTGGATTTTATTGCTTCTGGCCCGACGGTTCCAGACTCAACGACATTTGCTGACGCCGTCAATGTCCTGAAAAAATACGGCTTATGGGATAAGGCCCCGCTGACAATCAGAAAGGTTCTAGGTGATGGCGAGAAAGGCCTGATTACCGAGACACCAAAGACTGATGACAAAGCTTTCAAAAAAACCTACAACATTATAATTGGAAACAACAGATCCGCGAGCCTCGCAGCATGCAGTACTCTGAAAACAGCTGGTTTGAGCACTCTGTTGCTCTCGGCCACTCTGGAAGGCGAAGCACGGCAAGCAGGCACAATTCTTGCAACAGTCGCTCGCGAAGTTCTGGCTTCAGGAAATCCTGTTTCCAAGCCTGCTGGGATAGTCATTGGTGGAGAAACAACCGTCATCGTCAAAGGTAAGGGTATAGGCGGAAGAAATCAAGAGATTCCTTTGGCCGCAGCTCTGAAGATAGGCGGTTTGAACGGTGTAGTTCTGGCTTCGCTGAGCACGGATGGCATTGACGGACCGACGGATGCGGCTGGGGCTATTGTTGACGGAAAGACATTGGTCAGAGCGGTAAATGCTGGAATGGTTGCGGAGCATTTCTTGGCTAACAATGATTCTTACCACTTTTTGCAGAAGCTTGATGATTTGATTTTTACTGGTCAGACGGGCACAAATGTGAATGATGTTTCCGTGATAGTGGTTTTGTAGGACGAAAAACATGGTCATTACTGTTCGGTTCATAGGGTCTTTACGTGCTTCGTCTAAGAAAAGCAAGCTTGGCCTAGATTTTGAAAACGCAGTCTCTTTGAGAGAGGTCGTGAATACGCTTATTGAGGGACAGCCCAAACTCAGGCGGGCGCTGATTGACCCAGAATTGGATGATCCGAGGACAAATGTGCTTATGCTTGTGAACGGCAAAGAAATCGGAGTGCTGAAAGGGTTAGAGACAAAGCTCAAGGACGGCGATGAACTTGTTCTCATTCCAATCGTTCACGGAGGTTGAACAAGTTTGAAACTTTACGCAGTTAAAACAAGACTGATCAAGACAGGCATCGATCTTGTCGAGATCATTCTTAAATCGCTCAATGAGCAAGGTTTGCAGTTAGAAGAAAATGACGTATTAGCCATTAGCTCGAAAATCGTCTCCTACGCCGAAGGCAGACTAGTGAAGCTGAGCGAGATCAAGCCTTCTGAAAAGGCGAGAGAGTTAGCGAGGAAGTATTCTTTGAAGCCAGAGTTTGCTGAGCTTGTGCTGCGTGAAGCAGAGAAAATTTATGGCGGCGTTGAGAAAGCAATATTGACGCTCAAGGACTGTGTTCTGGCGGCCAATGCTGGAATAGACAACAAGAATGCGCCTGAAGACTATGTGGTTCTTTGGCCAACTAACGCAAAAGAATGGGCTAGGAAGATTCGTGAAGATGTCAAGCACAGAATTGGTAAACGCGTAGCCGTCTTGATCGTGGACAGCGGCTTAGTGCCGCTTAGAATTGGAACAAGTGGACTGGCGTTAGCGGTAGCCGGTTTCAAACCGATAAGAGACCACAGAAGAAGCGTTGATCTTTATGGGAAGCCCATCATGATCACGAGGCATGCAGTGGCGGATGATTTGGCTGCAGCCGCTCATCTATTAATGGGTGAAGCGACTGAGAAAACGCCTATAGTGCTGATCAAAGACGCCCCAGTGGATTTCGATGAAGGCGTTTATGGTAGCGCGGACATGATGATGCCGTCTAGAGAATGCATCTTCATGGGAACTTTTCACTCTCGCGATTGATTGCCTGTAACAGATTTGTAGATCGCAGGATTTTGAAGAGAGACGCACCGATTAAAGCTGATCCCAACGCAATTATTATTCGCTCAACCGGATAAACAATGGTTAGACCTTGCCACGTCACTAACCAAGATTCTAACGAGTTCGGTGTAAGCATCATAAAGGTCAAAGAACCAGAGATCTGTCCAGCCATTGTTGACGTCAAAGATGTTATGAAAAAGGAAAAAACAAGCTTCGAGTTGCTGTTTGATTTTAGATTTCTAATAGACACAGATTGTAGAGGAGACGCTAAAATGAAGAGACATGCTATTTGAAACCACATTGAAAGGGGAAAAAGCCAAACAGGCCCAGTTGTAGGGTAGAATCCGAATATTATGAGCAGAAGAAAGTAGATTGAGAAGCAGATTATTCTTTTGCCTTTGTATAACAGGCCGGCACAGAGGGTTGCGACAGTTCCCGAAACGAAGTTCCATGGAGCAAATGACCCGTAAAAGAAGCCGATAGTTCCTCCAAGAATCGCTGACACAGTTCCGACGTATGGTCCAAGAATTATGCCAATTATTGGGGCAGTGATAGCGGCAGCTGTAATGCTTTTGCTGGGCATGCCGAGCAATTGAAAAAGAGGTATTGCAGCGAAAACTGCATATAACGCAGTAAAACATGTGATTAGAGCCACGTCTTTGGCGGTAAGCCTCATTTTAACATGTACCAATTCATTTTCCTTCTTTGCGATATTGTAAAAAGCTAATTATTTCAAGACACTTATAAAATGGTTTCATGGTTTGCCCGATTATTAGCTTGACAACAGATTTTGGTCTAAGAGACCCCTACGTGGCAGAGATGAAAGCCGTAATCCTCAACATATGTCCAGACGCACACATCGTGGACATTTCACATGATGTGGACAAATTTGATGTAAGAATGGGCGCATTCATGCTGGCCTGTGCGGCCCCATATTTTCCAGAGGGCACAGCTCATGTGGTAGTTGTTGACCCAAGCGTCGGAACAAAGAGGAGACCGCTACTTATACAGACTAAGAAGGCGTTTTTCATTGGACCAGACAATGGAATGCTAGTTCTAGCGGCTAATAATCAAGGAATAACGCACATTTATGAAATAACAAACCAACGACTTATGCTTCCCAAAGTGTCAAGCACGTTTCATGGAAGAGACATCTTCGCGCCTGCTGCCGCACACTTGGTAAATGGTACGCGACTAAAGGAGTTTGGATCTGAAATAAAGAAGATTGCGAAACCTAGTTTTGCAAAGATTGTCAAGCAGAAAAGCGGAATTATAGGCGAAATTTTGCATATAGACAGCTTTGGAAACATTATCACAAACATCGGCAAAGAACAGCTAGGATCTATGAGCATTGGAGAAACAGCGCACGTCAAGATTGGCGGTGCCAAACTGAAACTGAAGTTGTACAAAACCTACGCAGAAGCAAAAGAACATACGCCAATTGCCCTAATCGGGAGCCACGGCTTTTTGGAAGTTTCGATAAACCAAGGCAATGCTGCGCAGGTTCTTAAGATTCAAAGAGGGGACAAGATGGTACTTCATAGAGATACAGGCGCTTGCGCGAAGCACTGATATTCGGGTGCGTTTCCCAATCTTCGATTGTAAGATATTTGTAGGAGTTCTGGGATCATTGCCTTACGCAGACGAGAT
>CAZHWL010000043.1:0-8158 GCA_964536035.1 uncultured Candidatus Bathyarchaeia archaeon
GGAGTGTTTTGCCATTTTTCCGTTAGGAACTTTGGAATATCTGATGAATCGCGGGGTCCGACAAGTACTTGCCAACCACTTTGCTCCTCAATCTCGCCGCTTAAACGTGCGGCTTTCCCTGGAATTATGAGCTTTCTATGCTTGACTTTGCTCTCTATTTTTGAGGCCTTTATGGCGTCAGCAACTTTTTCCGCGGTGAGCTTTCTTCCTGCGACGGCGCTGTCCACGGCTATTCCTTCCGTGTCCACGACCAGAACGTAGGCGTTGATCTTCGCTTTCTCAACATCTGAAGCGACAGTATAGTAGGTTAAGGCGAAGTTGGTCGTAAACATCACAGGCGCGTTTTCATCGGGGCTTCCGAAGACCTTCAAGCCAGGTTCGACTGCAACGGGCTTCCGCGGGTCAGTGTATATGTTCTGTCGGAGTATCACGTTTGGCAAAAGCGACCAACCGTCCACGCCGTGAAAGATCAGGGCGTCCGCAAACCGCACAATCAGCATTCCAGCCACATAGGCTTCATGCCACTTCGCAACCTCTTCAGGGGCCTCGCCTCTGTCCATCCAAGCAACCATCGGCACGCCAAGTAATGGAAAACCAAACAGCTCATCGCCTCTCTTGCATGCCATCCTTCTTAGCATCGTGAAATTGTTGAGCGTGTCCCCCAAGCCGTCTCCGCAGAACGTGCCAGGATCCAGCACAAGGTCTTCGACTCCGTATTCTACGAGCGTTTTCGCCAGCGACTTCAGTGTCTTCATATCGTTCGGCGCGAAAACTGCCAGCGGACAACTATACATCAACGCGAGTTCCGCCATCTCCTTCCAGTTGTCCTTCGTCGCCGCGTAAAGCAGGGGCTTAGACTTCGGAACAGCCATCAAACCAGCCTCCAGAATGTTCGGGTCGAGCGAACACAGAACCAGCGGCAACTTTGTATTATCAGCCACTTTCTTCACAGCAGTCTTGAACTTGTTAGCATCGTTCGTCGTGGAGCGGACTGCAATCAAATCGAGCTTCAGTGTCTGCCCGATGTGCTCAAACGTGAACTCTTCGGCTCGCTTAATCCTGTCCAGCATTTCGTCTTCAGGCATTTCGTCTGTCACGTCTATGGCAATCGCTGTTGGGTTGAACAGGGTCAGCTCGTGCCTGTACATGACTAGTTTTCCGCCGAGCTTGACCGCCGTGTCGCCTGTGCCCACGGTGACCTCCCTGACGGCGGGTTTGAGCATTTCTTGGAGCTGCCTGTAGGCTTTTTCGTGTTCTTTGTTCAACAGTGGTGTGCACTTGTCGAGTACAAGTTCGCGGTTCACGAGCTTCGTAGCAAAAGCCATGCAGTTTTCTTCGCCGCATTCTTTGCAGTTTGTCCTCGGCAGAAGCTTGTACACGACGATGGGACTCAGTTCCTTGATGCTTATCTTCGTCTTGGCTTCCCTCTCAGTCATTCGTCTTCACCATCCACAACCCTAGACTTTCGCAGAAACCCACTCAACCAGCCTGTCCGCGTTGCCCGAGCTCCCGCTCAAAAGCTGGCCGACTATGTCCTTCAGTGTTTTCACGGCAGCTGGGTGCATCATCATAAACAAGTCAACACCGGCAAGCAAAAGTGTCAAGGCAGTAGTAACCTCCCACAAAGGTCCACGCAGTTCGCGGGGCTCAAACACAGGAGACATTTCCAGCCAAGCTTCACGAGCTGCCCACGCGTTGGTTGTGCCTGAAGACATCGGGTGTGCCAGCTCAACGTCGCCCATCAAGCCCGAGAGCCGAGCGCGTTCCATGTTTGTAAACGCATAATCCAAACCATAGCCTAATGCAGCTGTGGTCAAGTCCATAACAATGTCCTCTTTAGCCAGAAAGTCGTAGAGTCTGCGGTTGAGCTCCCTAGCAAGGTTCAGGTCCATAGGCGTGAACGACAGCGCCGCGTGGCCGTATTTCTTCACGAATTTCGCGCATTTCTCCACATCCATGTCCCGCGTAATCGAACTAATTAGGAACCTCTCACCCGCAAAGGTTTCAGTGATTTCCCTAAACAGGGCTGTGTCCTTCACAGGGTCTCCGCATCCGCCAATCACGAGAGGCACGTCAACTGCCTGCAACACGCGCTCAACCGTCTTCGCGGCTTCTTTCGGCGAGGCATCCTTCAAGAGTGGGTCAACACTGATCAAATGCACCGTCAGCATGTCGGCGCCAAACTTGTCCACAGCAAGCTTCGCCCAAGCCCCAACATCATCCATAACGTCTTTAACGTGCATTTTCACAGCCTTAGGCAAAGGCACCTTCATGTCGAAAACGTCCAAGCTGATCACGGGTGGATGAGGCATAGGTTTCTCAAAACTGTAAAAAGCAGGAGCCAATTCGCCACCTATGACTACGGGTTTGCCGCGGGTTCCGCCCTCCTTCTTCGTGGCGCCCAGCTTCACCTCAACAATCTCGCCAGGATACGTATCAACAGGCGGAACAAACTCGGCTTCCAGCAACTGCGAAGGTTTCGCCTTGGCGGGTAGGACACGCTTCGAAACCGCAACGCCCGGAGCAGCCACTGCGCCCGGCTGTAGCCAGATCTCTAGGTCCTTCACGTCCATCTCGAAGTCTTCAAGTTCGATTTCCTGTAGCTTTGCGAGGAGTTCCATCAGGCGCGGAGTCAGCTTCAGTATTGACGAGTTTTCTTCTTGTTCTCTTTTCGGCAAGGTGGTCACCTTTTCTCGGCTTTCTCGCTTTTAATGGAACGGATGATGACTTTCTTGGCGTAGATTTTTGCGTCTTTTAAGATTATCCTGTATCCACCTGCCGTGATGGGTAAGGTGGCTGCGGTGGCAATGGGCATCAGAGGAGTCTCTTCCGTCGCTTCGGTCGTCGCAGCTTCGACTGGCGCCTCTTCCTCTTTCCACTGTTGCACGATGGGGTGATTGCGCTCTTTGAGAAACGCTTTCAGCTCGTCGACCGTTTTGGCTTCTGCCTCGGTGGCGACCTTGTCCGCGAACTCGGCTGGAATGAAGTTCTTCACCCTCTCTTTCACATCTACGGGCATCCAGACGACCCGCTTCCAGCCTCCGTCAGCCTCCAAGAACTTCGAAGAGCGCATGTATTCAATCGACAATCCGTGGAATCCGTCCACTTGGCGTCCGCCTGCTGTCGAATCAGCCAGCGTGGAGAATGCCAACCCATTAACAGTAACGTCAGGGTAGCCCCTGTGCACGATGCCGAAACCGTCCACTTCTGGAATGTAGAAGGCGACGGCTTCGAAGCAGCCGCATGACGTGTGGGGTTTGCCGAAAGCCGTGTAGAGCCAGACCTGGGTAATCTCGCCCAGAGACTTCTTCTTCACAGCATCGTTCACACCTGAAAACTCTCCCTTTTCCGCGTTGACCAGTTCCCCTCTTTCGATCGTGAATACTGGACCTTTCGGGTCGATGCTTGCTGCCGCTCTGCCGTCAAACCAGCTTATGGCACCGCAGTTCGAGTACCGCTGAGGCGTAATCACACAAACGTGGGTTGGGGCGAAAGACTGGCACAGCACGCAACCATAGAACTTGTCAACTTCCTCATCCTTGAGCCCGCGTGCCCGAGCGTCTCTGGCTTCGTAAATCTGCAGAGCCTCATCATAGAGCGACTTGACCTTTGCGGGGTCAGTAATGAAAGTGACTTGAAGTTTCTCAATTATGGGCAATTCGCTCTTGAAAAGTCTGTGCAGCACTTTGCCAACGTGCTCGAAGGAGTTCAAGCCTTTTTGAAACGATTTCTTGCTGAGCCTAAGCCAGATGTCGTAGCGCTGGTTGAGGTGCATAAATCCTTCGATGAAGTTGCAGTACGCGTGGATGCGCCTTTCGAAGACTCCTTCAAGTTCGGTTTCAAGCTTCTTGCCCGCCAGCTCGATCAGTATGCCGAGAGGGTAGCTCTTGTCTTCGGTCATGTCTTTTATGTCAGGTCCGACGATTGTGACTTTGCCGTCTTCGACTTCGTCGAGCTTTTTCACCCTCGCGAGCTCAAACTTTTCTTTCAAATCTGGTCCGCCGAATTCGACATACATGTCTTTTCTGCGGATTCTTTCTCCCTCGTAGACCACGCCTACGTCAACGGGTATGTCTTTGAACATTGACATTCATTGTTCGCCTCCGACTTTCTGGATTATGACTGTAAGACTTTCCATCCACTCTTTCGCTGGGGTTTTCGGGAAAGACCAGCTTGCGTTGGGGTGGTAGACCTTATCCAAGGTTATAGTCTTAAGATTTTGGGCAAAATGCTTCAGCCCATTCAGAATGGTCCACTCCATGTAGTAAGGCAGACCCACAAACAATGCCAAATCGTAAGCTCCTCTGCCGTCAAGCCCCTTCCATTCGATGTCTACAAGTCTGTTGCCGATGTCTACGGCAGGCATGGAACCAGCAGGTCTGTAGTCTCTCTTCAGGAAGTCGCTGATCACGTGGGCGGTGGCTACGACTGGGATGTTGCCGCTTTTCGCCAAGTCAATCATGTAGTCGATGAGCTTCTTGTCACCCAAGTCGATTTCGGCAGCTTTATGGCCAACAACCAGTATGGGGCGTTTTGCCTTTTTGATCATTGCTGCGACTATTTCGGGCTTGGTTATGACCAACGCCTTCTTTGGTCCTGGGACTTCTGCCGTTTGCCAGGGTTCAGTCATTGCCATGTTTTCATCCTACTCCTTTTTGGTTCTTATCATCCGAGGCAGGAGCGTTGGGTCGGGGATCACCGTTTCCTTCCAGCCTTTCTCTTCCAGTATCTTCACAATCTCGTCCTTCATGGTTATGGGTATGTCTGCAACGTTACGCACGAACAAGTGGATATCTTCAGGCATGGTCCCGTAGAGTCTCTTGTGCAAGTCAATGTAGTGTGAGAGCTTCACCGCTCTGCCCTTGCTCGTATCATTGGGCCTCATGCAAAGCTTTGAAATCATGACAATCGCCTCCTCCTTCGTCTCAGCCGCATAGAACAGATGTTCAGGCGAAGGACCAACATTGACCTTGTCTCCCGTGCGAGCGTCGTAGACGCACCAGTCTTCCTCGCGGTCTGCCCGTCCGAGAAGCATGCGCCTGTACTTGGTGCCGTGCGGACCGACAACAACTGGAACGCCCAAACGCCAGAAACCTGCTGCGATTGCCGCTGCCTTCTGCGAGTATGCGCCCCAAGCAACGCCCACGGCGCCGACACGGTTGTGAATGTAATCAGCAATCTCCTCATAGTTGGCTCGCAAATTCCGCTTCGCAAAAATGTTGGCTATCTTGATGGCGGCGCCTGCGATATGAGAGTTGGCGACACACGAACCGACGTTAACGATTCCGCCTGCTGTGAACTCACCAGTGTATGCCTCGTAGGGCGTCTTTCCCTCGTCGTCTTTGCACATGCCAGCCGTCATCGCTGCACACCCGGAGGTCACAACGATGAACCGTCTGTTGGCGAATTCTTTGATCATTTCGGCAACGTCTTCTCCGCCCTTCGGATAGTTGGAACAGCCGACGAAAGCGACAACGCCAGGGATTTCGCCAAACACGATAGGGCTGCCCACGTTTCTTATCTCAACGTCTTGTATGGCGCCTCTGCCTGCTCGCATCTTGTAAGTCTCCTTTTTCAGCTTGTCTTCGCCTGCCTTCACGATAAAACTGTGGATAAACAAACCGACAGGACACGCTTCTTCGCACCGTCCACATCCGATGCACAGCTCATACAAGTCTCCCAGCTTCGTAAAATCTCCTTCGCTGGCTGCCTTAATCGCTGGCGGAATCTCAAGATCCTGTGGACAGGCGCGTCTGCAGTCGTCGCATTGTCTGCACTCCTTTGCCTTTTGGATGACCTCTTCGGCTTCGGGAATCGCTTTGAACTTCTTGCGAAGAGGAGCAACCTTCAGCGCCACTTTGGTCACGACTTCGCCGACCTTTTCGGAGTCCAGAATCAACGCGCCGGGCACCTTTCCGCCCACCAAATCGTCTACTATGGCGTCTACTGGATCGTTAGTGCGGTTCGGCAAGCCCATGCAGTTCTTCTCAGACGCGACGATCACGGGCGCCTTGATTCTCTGAGCTTCGCTTAAAGCATCCGCCCTGATGCACTGTTCGTCGAGGACAATCACGTCTGGAAGACCGCTTCTTATGAAGCGTAGCTGCCATGAGATAGGACCAATGATTTTGGCGCGCTTGTAGTATCTTGCTGCATCGTGGGCTGAGCAGCATATTCCGCAGACTTCAACTTGGTCGTCGAGACCGTTGTCTCGGATGTAGTCGATTATCCCGACCGACGGAACAACATTGTGACCAATAACTAAAATGACTGGTTTATCAGCGTTCACTGTGCCAAAACCCATATCCACAAGAGGCGAATCAGGATCAGCCTTCGGAAAACCGTAAACCGCCACCTGAGCAATATCACCCACCTCCATTCCGACGTGGTCTATCATCCCCACGTGGAACGCCTTCGACTCGAAATCAAGGTTGTTGCCCTCCTGTCCTGTGTGAGTGGCGGCCAACGAATGGGTAAGCTGCGACTCCACATAATCCAAGGCTTCCTCCAAGTCACTCAACTTCTCAGGCTTCAAACCGCAAACCAAGCGTATTATCGGAGCCTCAACCTTGATGTTCAACCCGCCGATGTCGAGGGGGACATTGCGCCCGTATTTTTCGATCAGGTGCTCAACCATGTGTCGAGCATGACCAATGTGCGTCGCCGCTCCCATGCAGCAAGCAATGAGCACGATTCGTGACTGCTGAGCCGACATGTTGATTCCGCAGGCTCCGCGCTTGTTTCCAGTCAAGTCGCACTTGCCGTAAGTGCAGAGACAGCACAAGTCACAGAGGGGCATGTAGAACGGCTTGTAACGGTTCAGCAATTTCAGGTCCCAGTCTCTTAAAGTCGCGATTGAGGGAAACGGTGTTGGACCCATGGGTTCCTCCCAAGTGGTGTCAACGATTTTACCGATAGAAATCTGCAGATTCTTTATGTGCGCGGCGTCACTCTTCAATTCATCAAGCTTGATGTGTACTCCTTTCCTACTCAAACCGCCAGCCAACCTAACGTGTAGAACCTATCATGTACTCGCGCCATCATTTTAAGCTTTCTAGAAGACACATTTCCGTCAGACTTGCGCCAATCCTAGCACTTTGTGCAAGAAACACTGAAGCACCGTGAGGTCAATTCCCGGAATACCCCGCCTTTTCCAAAATCCTCCTCACCGAAACACAGGCGGGCGAATCCGAAGGCAAGTCTAGCAGAGACTTTCCAGCAAGAACGTGTTCCTCAACAATCTCGTCGCGAGCCACCTTGCCCAAATACTTGAAAGTCAGCACTTCCTGAGCATGCGTTTCCAGTCGCTCTGGGAACCTGAAACCTCCAACAACGTAGAAGTTGTCGAATTCGATTTTGACTTCTTTGGCTATGCGGTGGGCGCGTTCGATGTGGTCAAAGGACTTCTTGGAGGGGTCGATTATGTCGAAGATATCGTTCACTTTCGATGTGATTCTCCTGTTCAAATGCTCTAAGCCTGCGGGAGAATCTATCAATACGTACTTGTAGTTCTTGCTGACGGCTTCCAAAGCTCCTTTCAGCGCCGAATTCGGCAGGCAATAGCAGCCTTCAACCCACTTCGTCCCAACGGAAATGAAGTCAAAATGCTCCCCTTCATACATGCCAAGCGACCAAATTCGGTTTTCTATCCGTTCAGTCGGAGCCACGCCAACCGTTGTTCCGCCTTGTTCCAGAAAAGTCTCAACGACTAGTTCAGAAATTGTCTTCTTTCCCTCTTCTTTCATGTCTATGCCAATCATCTCGCCAAGGTTTTGATCTGGATCAGCATCGACCAGAAGCAGAGGAACATCTCCGATCTCAACAAAGTATTTTGTCATCAAAGCCACAAAGCTCGTTTTTCCAGTTCCGCCACGGCCTATTACGACAAGTTTTTTCATCATTCACTCTTCCTATGTAGTATTCCTTTTTTGCTTTCTTAGTAATTCTTTGCTGTAAGCTTCTCACATAGTTTTTCTATGGCCTGCACGGCCACCGATTCCTTATATCTTAATGGCGTTTCTCCTTGCATGTCTGCCTCTGCAACCTTTGGATCGAAGGGTATAAGATGTAGAACTTTCAAATTGCCTTTCTCGGCGAAGTTTTGAATAGCTTCTTCTTGGATCTTACTCGCAATCTTGTTGCCAACCAAGAAAATTCG
>CAZHWL010000044.1:0-1715 GCA_964536035.1 uncultured Candidatus Bathyarchaeia archaeon
GCCTCATTCATGATCAGAGGCACAATCGGTAACTGAACCATCACTGGAAGATTAAGGCTTGCCACGGTTTTTGCTGCTTCGATCATTGTTCCTGTTACTAGAACCAGAATTATGTCCATTACTGTCAACAAGCCTGTGAAAATTACCGTAGTCTTCCACGTGAACAGGGTTCCGATGTACAGAGTGATGAGTATTGCGAAAATGATGCCATAGGCATTTGAGAGATAGTATTGCCATATGTTCGTTGTGCTGAAGAAGGCATATAACAGAACGAACGTCGCTGGAGGAATCACTGCCAAGTACTCTCGTTTGTTGGAGAATATGTAGGTAAAAATGAAAAGAAGGGTTGAGTAGGAAAACAGAAACAGTATCATCAGAGGTGCTATCATGTCTCTGAGAAAAACTATAGCCGACACCATAACAGCCATTGCGGTCACAAGCAGAACCGCGTCCCGTGTCTTGAACTCTTTCTCTTCCAGCGTCGTTTTCAGCTTGCTTTCAGTTTTTTGATTCAGCCACCATGAAACCAAAGTTACGACAGCAAGTGTCAAAGGCATAGTGATGTCGAATATCATACGCTCAGGATGGCTGAACGTACATTTAATCCTTTATGCAGAGAAACGCGTGTTTAGAATAGCCAATGTGGCAATGAGTGCCTCTTCTGTCCTTACTGTTTCGGTTCCTTGCAGGGGAATAGTGTTCACGACATAGTCAAAGATATCGTTCAAGCTGAACCCCTCCTGTCTGGCTATCTCGTTCAATCCTCGCGTTGGTGCCCCAAAAACTATGAGAATACTTCCTGAGTCTCTCCATCTGTCAGTTATTTTTTCAGCAACTTTAGCGAATGGATGGCCATACTTGGATGTGGCGATTGTCAAGTCGAAGTGTTTGTCTTTCACCAATTTTCCAAGAGAGCTTTCTTCTTCTGTGACCGAATATCCCCAATACGTGGTTATGTCTTCTTGGTTTGCCAGTTCAGCTTCAACCTGTCGCCCAATTTTTATAATCTTAACTGTGACGCGTTTGTTCATCGGTATCTGTATACTCCTGATTAAGGCAGGCTGTTCAACGCCAATGTCTATAAGCATGCCTTCGCCTGTTTTGGACAACGTTACGCCTTCGCGGTATTCTCCGACTTTTAGCTGTTTCATCTGCTTGTCTAATGGATGATGTTGCGTGCGCAGAGGTGGGAGGATTCCTGCAAACTGCAGTTCTGGCTGGATTTTGAAGAGTCTCTTGCGCAAATACTGTGGTGTCTCCATGTAAGAAAGTAGCAAGGCAATCAGATTCATTTCCACAGTCTGATCGATCTTGAAGTTGTCTCGGTAGATGATGATTCCGTCCACTCTGAAGATGGCTGCTGCCCGCCCGATCAAACCTATTTTTGAGGTTTTTTCACGTAGGTGAGGCGTATCTGAAACAACTGAAGCCGGTATTGCGATGGAGATTCTTTTTTCACGCAATTGCTTTTCGCCTTAGAACCCGTTTCATGTTCGCTGAGTCTTTCTGCTTAAAAGCTAAAAGCAGAATATAAGACTTACAATAAGACTTTGAGGCGGATAGGGGTTGCCGACAAAATCGGTTCTTGACGACATTGCCAAGATCAAGAGCGTTGACAAGAGCAATATGCTTTCTTTCTGTATAGACGCGCCGAAGCACTATGAAATAGCCAGTAAAGCATCGAGGAAGCTGAAGACGAGCTTTCCTAAACCGAA
>CAZHWL010000044.1:1815-8139 GCA_964536035.1 uncultured Candidatus Bathyarchaeia archaeon
TAAAGGTTCTGAAGCAGGTTAGCATTGAAAACTCGCCTGCAAAGCCAGCGAACAGCAATTTCTCCAAGTCATTGGCTTCTGCAGTATGCGGCTCAGTTCCTGTTGTTTACGGTTTCGGCTTTTATCGTGCTGTAGCTCAACGTTTCAAAACACAGTTTAACGAGAACAGCAAGGTTCCCGCAAAATGGGAATTTTTCCCAGAACTAAACCACAACGAGATCGTAGGCTGGGAAGGCATCAGCGATCAAGCGAAGCTATTTTCGATAATTCTTGTACGAGATGCTCATGAGCCTGTTGAGCTACGGACAAGAATTGAAACAACGAAAGAGCTGATGCATAAAGAGTCTTTAAAAATCTATGAAGTCTACTGCAAAGGTAAGAGCACGCTTGCGAGAATGTGTTCAGTTATCTGTGTTGGCGACTTCGTAAGCGTCTATCTTGCAGTTCTGCGTAGTGTTGATCCTACGCCTGTGAGAACAATAAATGTGCTTAAAGAAAGATTGGCAAAGAGCGGAACTAAAGATCGAATAGTCAAAGAATTGGAGAAGATTGCAGGAAGATAGGCCTCATTGGCGTATGAAGTCAGTGAACATTTTTTCTGCAGTTTCAAGCGGAACCTGCTTTGGTGGATGCTTGAAGGCGTATGCGCATATCTGCTGTACTGCGCCTTTCTGTTTTCTGTCCTTGGCGATTTTTGCGGCTCTTATCACGTCAAGGAGCACGGAGCCCGCATTTGGCGCGTCGATGGTTGAGAGTTTGAGGTCTATTTGCATGGGCACGTTGCAGAAATGTATTCCTTTGATCCAGAAGTAGCTGTCTCGTCTGTTCTGAAGGAAGTCCACATAGTCTGTTGAACCAGCTACAACTTCAGCCTTGTAAGGAAGCGCGGATTCGACAGATTCTGTTTTCACGGTGCGTTTGATGTCTTTTGTACGCTCCAAGGTGTCGAGTGATTCTGTTCCACCACCCACATCCAACTGGTAAGTCTGGGTTATGCGGACGCCATTCATGGACAGCAGTTGCAACAGTGTCTTGTGCAATGTTGTCGCACCTACTTGGTCAATCAAATCGTCGCCGGCAAGCGGAAGTCCAGCTTTCTCAAAACGTTTAGCCCACGGCTCGTTGCTGGCGATGAATGTGGGTGTCGCATTTATGAAAGCACAGCCTGCTGTCAAGGTTTGGTCTGCATAATGTTGCGAGGCTTTAATGGCTCCGCTCGGAAGTAGGTTCACGACTATTTCCGCGTCACTTTCCTTCAATATCTTTGCAACATTTTCCTCTGGTTTGTTGCTTACTTCGAGTACGTGCCGCGTGTATTCGCCTATGCCGTCAAGAATCGGGCCTTTGTGGACTGTCACACCGAGAGATGGAACGTCAGCTAGTTTTGGCGTATTATTGGGTTGGGCAAAGATTGCTTCAGACACGTCTTTTCCGATTTTTCTGTCGTCAACATCAAAGGCTGCTACAACTTCAATGTCCTTTGGATGAAAACCGCCTAAGATCAAATGGCGGAGTCCAACACTCTCTTCTACTCTTTTACAGTTGCTGTAATATCTCAATCCTTGAACTAGTGCCGAGGCACAGTTTCCAACCCCTATAAGAGCCGTTTTGATCTTTGACAAACGCTGCACCCTGTAGACTTTCCTCTATTTCTACAGAGTTCTTAATAAAATACTACGCTCATAATGATCGTTTCCAATGGCTACATCATTCTTATGCCTCTTACTCTTTTCTCTAGAATCTTCAGTCATCCAAAACAGAAAGGTTGGCTTTCTCATTTTTCATCGGCATGTTCCTTTTCTTAGTAAGATTAAAGTTCATGATAATCCATTCAAAACAGTAGGTTGAGAGCAGAATGTCGAGTAAGCCAAAAACTTTCGATAAACTCACACTCATAAACGAGTTAGCCCGTCGCCGAGGCTTCTTCTGGCAGTCATATGAAATATATGGTGGAGCAAGCGGTTTCGTCACCTATGGCTTGTTGGGTGCAAAACTTAAACAAAATATCGAAAACAAACTCCGCGACCTGTTCGTGAACAGGCTTGACATTCTAGAAATCGAGTCTCCAATTATCACGCCTGCTACAGTTTTTGCAGCTTCAGGCCACATTGACCACTTCAAAGAACCAATGGTTGAATGCCAAAAATGCAAGAAGAACTTCCGCGCCGATCACTTGCTCCGGGAATGCACCCAGATGAGCGAAGCAGAAGCAGAAAAACTGTCCCTGACGGAACTGAAGGAACATATTGACAAAAACGAAATTCATTGTCCCGACTGCGGCGGCATATTTGGGGAACCTAAGCAATTTCTCACGATGTTCAAAACCACAATCGGGCCATATTCGGAAGCCACAGGTTATGGCAGGCCTGAAGCAGCGCAGGGCATATTTGTGGAATTTAACCGTCTATATGGAATGGCGCGCGAGAAACTTCCATTCGGCGTCCTTCAGATAGGCCATGCCCAAAGGAACGAAATCTCGCCCAGGCAAGGACTGATGAGGTTGAGAGAATTCACCATAGCCGATCTGGAATTTTTCTTTGATCCTGAGGAAGAGAACTGCTGCAGGTTGGAGGAGATAGAAAACGAAAAACTACAGTTTCTCTTGGCCGAAACGAGACAAAAAAATTCAGAAGAACTCACCGAATTAACCGTCAAAGAAGCCTTAAAAAAGGGGGTGGTCAAGAAACAGTGGCTAGCCTTCTTTATGGTTATGGCTAAGAAGCTGCTCATGGATTTGGGTGTCCCTGCCGAGAAACAACGCTTTATTGAGAAACTTCCGTGGGAAAGAGCTCACTACTCGCAGCAGACATTCGACCAGGAAGTCGTTCTTGAACGATGGGGTTGGACTGAGGCTTCTGGGCACGCTTATAGGACAGATTATGACCTCAAAGGGCACATGGATTCAAGCGGAACAGACATGACCGTTTTCAAGGAATATGAGAAGCCAATCGAAAAAGAGCAAATAATCGTAAAGCCCATAATGGCGAAACTGGGTCCTGTTTTCAAAGGCGAAGCTGGGAAAATTGCGGAGTTGCTCTCGAAAACAGATCCTACGGAAGTTGAAGCTTCCATCAAGAAAAGTGGCGACTATGTGCTCGGTAAATACAGGATTCTGGCTGAACATGTCGATATTTCTCGCCAAAAAACAGTGGAACGTGGCAGACGCTTCATCCCG
This sequence comes from uncultured Candidatus Bathyarchaeia archaeon, assembly GCA_964536035.1. GTDB lineage: Archaea > Thermoproteota > Bathyarchaeia > Bathyarchaeales > Bathycorpusculaceae > JBGPAV01. The sequence goes on from CAZHWL010000044.1 coordinate 4,991, forward strand.
CATGTAATTGAACCCAGTTTCGGTATAGACCGCCTCTTCTACGTGGCTCTGGAGTATGCTTATCAAACCAAAGATGATCGTACACTGCTAGGTTTTCCACCGGATATTGCTCCAATACAGATAGGTGTCTATCCTCTAGTAAGCAAGGATGGCTTGCCTGAAAAAGCATCGGAGTTGCAAAGAATGCTGGCGAATGAAGGTTTTGTAGCGGAGTATGATGAGGCAGGTTCCATCGGTAGGCGATATGCGCGAGCAGATGAAATCGGTATACCATTGGGCATAACCGTGGATTACGATACATTCAAAAACGACACTGTTACTATCCGAGACCGCGACTCATGGAAACAAGTCAGAACCAAGATCAAAGACATACCTGAGCTCATGCACAAGTATTTTAAACGCAAAATCGGTTTCGAAGAACTTGGCGCACTTGTTGAAGGCTAAAAACCTGACGTTAGCTTTTTTAACACAAAAGCCTATGATATGCTGCAAATAGCAGCCCATTTTTGCGGGCGGGAAATATATTGGTCTTACCAGCAGAAACCGAAGAACGAGTGAAGCGAAGAGCACTAAGCGTCTGTCAAGAACATCTACGAAGAGTGCTGGACTTGACGAGAAAAGTTCCACAGATCATGGATTACTTCAGCCGAGGCGACAAAGAAAAAGCCAGACAATTCTTCAGCGAAATCAAAGCCGGTGAAGAAGAAGTTGACAAAGCCCGCAGACTCGTATCACAAGAACTGGCCGAAATAGGCGCCATACTAATCAGTCGAGAAGACTTTCTCAGATTCACGAATCTAACTAGCGAGATTGCAGACTTTTCTGAAGGCATAGCCTTCCGCATCGTCGAGATAATGGAACACAACTGGAACGTGTCAAGCGACATCAAAAAGGACTTGCTCAAACTGTCAGAAGCCGTGTTTGACACAGTGCTCCGGCTCAGGGAAACAATGATGGTTCTCACCTACGGCCCAGGAAAAGCAATGGAAAAAGCCAAAGACGTTGAAATCGCCGAACGCGTGGTAGACGAAATCTACAGAGACCTTGAAATAAAACTTCTCAGCAGCAAACTTGACTTCCCAGCCATGATCCTGCTCAGAGACGTACTGCAATTGCTGGAGGATTCGGCAGACAAGGCTGAAGACGCGGCTGACGCTGCACGCATACTTTCTCTCATAATGTAAAAGGCGAAAGAAGCCGATGTCCAAGAAGGTCGCCGTTGAATTCGTTGAAAACTTTTTGGTAGTTTGGAATCCGCAAGAAGGCTCAGAACTGTACAAGCAGGGCTATTATGGCAAACCTCTTGGGATAGCTAAGCCAAAAACTCCTGAATTTAATGTTCCACTGATCTTGGATTTAATGGAAGGACTGTACCTGACGGAAAAGGGCACGATAACAGTTCATGAAGGTCCAGACAAAAAGAAAGTGACCCTCAAGAAGCTAAAGCAGATGGCGAAACAGCTCTACGAAGAATTTGACGAGAAATACGCTGTATACCACGATCTACGCGGCAGAGGATTGGTTGTTACGCCTGGCATAAAATTTGGCTGCGATTTTGCTGTCTATAAGCACGGTCCAGGTGTTGAACATGCGCCGTATATGGTCTCAGTTAAGAAAGCCAAGTCCGTGGTGACTGCCACAGAAATAGTGAAAGCTGGAAGACTGGCGACAACCGTGAGGAAGAGGTTCATAATAGCTGTGCCAGATTTGGAGAAGGAAAAAGTGAAGTATGTGATATTCAAGTGGTTCAAAGCTTAGATGTTCTGTTTTCTTCTGTTCTCTGACGTGTTGTTGTGGTTCATTCTAAGTTCTTAGCTGAGCATTAATGTTTGGTTCTCAAATTCCCCTCTTACATATTGATGCGGGTATACTTTCGTGGCTTTGAGTCTGCAGCCTTCGGACAAGACCACGTCGTCTGCAATAACTGAGACACAATCAATCCTTGTTCGTTTCTTCGGGTTTGACAGCACTGTGACATGTCTGCCGATTATACTGTCACTAATCCTCGCTTTCTCTCCCACGATTACTCTGTCCATAATGGCTGAGTTCTCTACTACCGCACCTTTGCCTATCTGCGTGTAATTGTCGATGCACGAGTTGACAATTCTAACTCCATTGCTTATCTTACAGTGTCTTCCTATGAGGACAGCACCCTCAACCTGTATTTTTCCCAGTTTAATTTTTCTGATAATCTCTTTTCGGCTTTTCATAGACTCTGAGCTTTCACCCTGAACCCAGACTTTCTGATCCTCACTAAGTCTTCCGCCGAAGTCAGTGAGCGAAGTGAAACGTCCGTTAAGCATGTCCTGCATGGCTTCTAGATAATGCTTCGGCGTGCCCACATCGTACCAGCTTCCCCTAAGTGTATATCCATACACGGGTCTTCCTGTCCTGATGAGGTATGGAATAAAGTCGAAGCCGAAGTCTAGGCGATGATTCTCTTTGATTATGTCTTTGACTCCTTTCTCCTTGAATATTTTCCTTATTTCGGGTGAAACCATGTACAAGCCTGTGTTGGCAAGGTTTGATGGGGCTTCTTTTGGTGAAGGTTTCTCGACGAATCGTGCGATGCGCTTCTCCTGGTTTATGTCCGCTATGCCGTAGCCTTCAACGTTGTCAACTTCTCTCAAAGCTATGGTCATTACTGCTCCTTTCTTTTCGTGAAAGTCAACGATTTCTTGTACATTTACGTCAAAAATGTTGTCGCCTTGAACGGCAAAAACTGGGTCTTCAACATCGTAGTAGTCCATGCTTATTCTTGCCGAGTCTGCGCTTCCTAGGTCGTCTACGTTTGGCTGATATTTCACGTGAACCCGCGGCTTTATGTCGTAGCGTGCAGAAAAGCCGTAGCCAGATTCGAAATAGTCGTGTAGGTCACGATAGTTCGTGTATCCTTTCACTCCGAAGATGAAGTTTCGGATGCCTTGACGCGCAAGCGATAACAGTGAAAACTCTATCATGGGTCTATTCATTAGGCGGACGCATGCTTTGCTTGTCTCCACTGTAAGTGGAAGCAGACGCTTCGCTTTCCCTCCAACAGGGATTATGACTCGTAATCGTTCAGGTGAATTTCTCGCATTCAAAAAGCTGTCACCAGAGCACTTTTTACTGAAGTATTCAAATCAAGCGTATTAAACTTTCGAACAATA
>CAZHWL010000045.1:0-8112 GCA_964536035.1 uncultured Candidatus Bathyarchaeia archaeon
ATGTTTGCTGTATGAAGACGCATAAGTGGGCAAAATTCACGCTGAGTTTGAAGCTTGCCGTTGGCTTCATGAAGCCAAGCGAGAGAACGTTGCTGCATCTGAGGCACATAGAGGAGAAAATTGCAGATCTAAACCTTGTTGTTCATCCTGACTTGATAATAATGGACGGGCGAGTCTGCTTCATAAATGGTGGTCCAGCATGTGGAGAAAGGCGAAGCCCAAATGTGATCCTTGCGTCAGGCGACAGAGTAGCCATTGATGTGGAAGCAATAAAGACTATTCAGAGTTTCGAAGGCAACAGCTTGCCCGATAACCCGTGGAACTATACGCAGATACGCAGAGCCGCGCAACTAGGGATTGGCGTAAAAAGCGAAGCAGAATACACCGTTGTGAAAGACATGCAATCAAGCTGAATTAAGAAAACCTATCCATTGTCTCACAGTTTTTCGAAATGTATCACATAGACCAGTTGGTCTTCGTCCCATTCTTCATGGATTTCCTGCCATTTCTCTTTGAACTCTCGCAGATTGCGGTAGCCTTCTCTTTTCACGTCTTCCTCATTAAAGTACTTCAGCTTCTTCCTTTCAATAGACGTTATTCGCAAATCCGCGAAACGTGGCTCCCGAACAGACGCGTAAACCGTTGCTCCAGCCTTCACCTTCGAATCAGGAATAGTCGTCCTAGAAATCTGCGTCTTCTTCCCCTCAAGAATCAAATCTCTATCAACACCCATAAACTGCAACTCGTACGGTGCATCAACTACCTCCTGAATTACCTCATCAACAGATCGCTCCGGCTCTTGCATCATCCTTTCGATCACCTGAGCACGCTCCTTTGTTGGAAGCCTCTTTTCCGCAAGCTTTCTTATCACTTCAACCTGCTTCTCCGGCTCCTTAACTTGACGCCCTACTTTCACAGCTGTAGCATAGTCAATCTTGCCTTCAGGTACATCACCAGAGATGGTGGAAGGAGCAACTAGGCTCTGAACTTCCTCAGGTACAATGTCAACTGTGCGCAACCATGTGGAAACAGTGTTTGAACTGACACCTATGTTTTCAGCAATCGCACTCTGCGAAGGATACTTCTCAGGACAGTTCTCCAGCAGGTACTTGCACACCTTTCCCTTCTCAACAGCACTAAGCTCTTCTCTCTGAATGTTCTCAACAAGATTTAGCTGTACAACTTCAGCATCAGTGTATTTTTTAATGATCGCAGGAATCTTGGCAAGGCCAGCCTGTTGAGAAGCTCTGTATCGTCTCTCGCCAACAACAACCTCAAATTTTCCATCTATCGGTCTAACAATTATCGGTTCAAGCAAGCCTACCTTTTTGATGCTTTCAGCAAGCTCATTCAAACGTTCAATGTTGATCTCCAGCCGTGGGTTAAGCTTGCTTGGATGAATATTCTTCAATTCTATTTCCCTGAACTCAGACATAGACAACGTCACCAAGCAAGATCTACAAGCCTATCTGAGAAGCCGCCTCTTTGAGCCCTGACAAGGCGATCTCAAAGAACTTCTCCTTAGGAATCATTATCTCCTCACACACAGCTATTCTCTCCCTGTCTGCTCCTCTAGCAAAATCTTTGTCCTTAAACTTCTTAGCAACAGATTCAACCTTCACATCTGCCAACTTCTTGGAAGGCATAACCAAAGCGCAAGCAATCAGCAACCCTGAAATGGCATCGCAAGCAACTAGTGCTTTTTCCATACGGCTTTCCGGCATAACTCCCGTATATTTGCCGTTATGAGTTTTAATGGCTTTAATCATGTCATCTGGAATTACGCCATTCAGAATCTCTTGGGCAAGCAAACTGTGCTTTTCAGGGGTAGTCTCTGTCTTCTCATAGTCTATGTCATGAAGCAAACCAACCAGACCCCACTTTTCCTCATCCTCCCCAAAATGCCGTGCGGTGCTTCGCATTATGGCTTCAACAGCAACCATATGGTAGACAACGTTCTTTTTTGAAACATGTTTATTCACTAAGCTTAGTGCTTCGTCACGCGTCAGCATCCATATCATCCTTCAAATTCTTCACAATAGCAACTAAGACTTATAACGACTTCTGAGCGTCTGCTGTTCAATGTTGATAAGCTCATTAGAGCGTGATCATGCATAATTCAGCACATTCTTGGGATTCAGCAAGTATTAAATGCTGCCCCTAACCTTTTTGGTGTCACTAATGGAGCATGCATGTTTGACTTCACCGAAGTACAAGGTCACTCGCAAAACCTTTCTACTGCCCCTCATCGGGCTCGCCGCGTTCTTCATCTACATATACATTTTCAAAGTCGATCTTCAAGAAATCATAGCGAAAGCCCAAAGCGCTGATCCCTACTTTTACTCGCTGGCCGCACTGTCAACTCTATTGGATACGTTCTTCTTTGCTCTTGCCTGGCATTCTCTGCTCAAGTTTCTGTCTGTAAAGATCTCTAGGCTGAAAGCCATTGTCTTTGTTTGGATAGGCGTCTTCGTTGACACCGTCGTTCCAGCCGAATCAGTCAGCGGAGAAATCACAAAAATCTATCTCGTCAACAAAACGCAAATTGGAAGCACAGGAAAAGCCACGGCATCCATAGTTGCCCAGCGACTGATCGTCATGAGCCTCAATATCATAACTTTGCTTGTTGGAGCAGCTCTTCTGTTTTTTGAAAGTCAACAATACATGGCTCTCCTAGTTCCAATATTGGCTCTGATTGTGTCGACATTTCTTTTCCTTGTTCTAATCTTGCTCTTATGCTTCAAAGAAAACTGGTCAATGCGCGTATTGGACGGCTTCATCAGATTCATTTGCTGGGTAAGCAGGGGACGATGGAAACTAGAAAAGGTTAGGGAAGATGCGCTCGCTGCAGCCAGAGCCTTCCATGACGCTATGAGACAGTACAGACATGCTCCTAAAACGCTGTTCACAGCAACGTTCCTCACAACCCTGTCTTGGGTATTAACACTTGCAGTCTTCTATTTCACGTTCATATCACTACATTACTTCCAAATAACGTGGGGCGCAATACTCATAATTTCATCCATCTTTGTCGCAGTCAAGTCTATCCCAATAGGCATACCTTTTGAAGTAGGCCTGCCCGAGATAGCTCTGTCATCACTATTAATAATTTTTGGAGTTCCAAAAGAAATCAGCTTCACCGCGACGATCCTCATGCGACTCCTCACACTATGGTTGAAGTTTTTTGTAGGCTTTGCCGCTCAGCAATGGATGGGCATAAAAGGATTCTCGAGTGAAAATGCAGAAAACGCATCAGAACCTACTCAGAACTGAAAGGCCTAAATCTTCATCGCACAACAATTTGATAGCGGCGTCAGAATATGACTGTAACCATAGAGACAGCATCAAATCGCCATCTAGACACACTTTACGAAATAGAAAGGACCTGCTTCAAGGAAGAAGCCTTCACAAAACAACAGATTTCAATCCTATTGGCAGATTACAACTCCATTTGCCTTATTGCAAAAGAGGACAACCAAGCAGTAGGCTTCATAATCGGAACAATCGGCTTCGAAAGAAACTCGTTAACCGGGCACATACTGACTATCGACATCCTTCCAACTCATCAACGAAAAAATATAGGCACAAGACTTCTTCGCGAAATCGAGTCATTGTTCAAGCAGAAAAGTGTCGTTGCCTGTCGACTTGAAGTGAGAGAAGACAACATCGCTGCTATCATTCTATATGAGAAACTAGGCTACAAGAAGATTGGAAAACTTGACAACTATTACGGGTCAAAGCATGGTTTCTACTTCAGAAAGACGCTAGCCTAACTTCAAGAGGTTCAAATTCGTCTTACTATCGAGAGATCTAACCAAATGTGCGCCTAATCCCTCCACAATAACAAGTTCAGCGGTGGCACTCACGATCGAGCCCTTCATTAAATGTCCACCAAAAGCCTGACCCACTTCATCCGTTACGACAATGTGCGCGTGAATCATCACTTCACCATTCTCGTTAACTGCTATGTTGCCGATGCATGAAGCAATTTCCAGAGGCTTGTCAAAAGACAGAAACTTGTACTGCTTGTCCTTGTAGAACCCCACGACAGCATTCTTCAACGCGCCTATCAGTGTGAAGCATCCTGCCTTAACTCCGCATTCTTCTGCACATTTCTTGATTGTATCTAACAGATCATCTCCTTCATGCATGCGTAAAAAGTAAATCTGCCCAATACTGGCCTTCATCACACAGAACACCTTCATATGTCAAATTGATTACGTTTCCATGACGAAAGCCAACACTATTAAGGCTTTCCAACAAACGCTAATATGGCAATCCTCAAAACCATGATATCAGAATGAATGATGCAGAATATGACCATCTGCGATGCTTCGCCACAAACTCTAAAAACGACGCTTTCCAATATTTACAGTAGCGTGAACCTGATTGCCTGAGAAAAGGAAAGGCGAGAAGAAACTAGTTCGGGCTATTGTTGTTCTTATTCGCAACACTACGTGGAGATGCGGAAAGCTGGAGCGCTCGATAGTGAAGCACCTTCATAATAGAAATGCGCTCTTCGGAAGGTCAGAAATGCCTGTGAACGACATTCTCCACAACTTCAATGTGACAGGCAAGAAGAAAAGCGAATTCCTCGATGCACTACGAAGACTTGAAAGAAGAAATATAATAAGGATATTGAGTCCCATCTCTTGACTGAGAGAGCTTATTCCAGTGGCTTCTTCAAGATTTCCCAGTTAGTTTCTTGGCGTTTTCGATCCATTGTTCTGTGAAGTATGAAGCTATCTTCAATTTTGCTGCTAGGTCATTTGCTGAAGCGTTCGCCAAATCCTGTGCATTGTTTATGCCTAGAGTTTTTAATTGTTCTGCTCTTTTGGCTTTGATGCCTTTGACCTGTGTGAGCTCAATAGCTGTCACCGGTGTTTCCATGACTGGTGGAGCTTCCTCTTTTTTCGGCTCCTCCTTCATTGTCGGCTGAACTGTTACGGTCGTAGCTGGGGGTGTTTCGACAGCAATGGATTGTGTTTTTGGTCTTTGAGAAAGGCCCAAGCCGGCGAAGAAAAGTCCGAGAACAGCGGTTCCTACGATCCAGAGGTTTTTGTATTCCACGTCGTATACTGCTACTATTCCGGTGATGATGAAGAGTATCACGGCCACTACGTATAGGACATAATCTGTACGCATACCACTATCTTCTCCATTACGCCTTCTATGTTCTAGCGTAGAGTTTAAATAATTTTCTACGTATGTCGCCTCAAAAAAAGAAAAGTAAGGAAGTTTTTGAAGACTCTACTTCAATAAATCCTTTTCAGGCGGTGGAGGCTTAATCCAGCCTTCTTTCATCAACAATTTTGTAGATTCTCTAGCATTCTGAATTATTGCGACAGCTCTATCATACAGTTCCTTCTTGCTCGGCTTGATACGCGCAACACCTTGATCAATAGACTTCAAAGCACATGCAACAGCCTCGCGCGGGTAGACTTCCCACTCCTCCATTCTGGGCAAGATGTCCTCTTGGTGCATTCCGCGTTCTTCAGCAAACTTTGCCAGTTCCTCTGCTGCAGCTATGCACATGTCGTCTGTAATGGTTTTGGCTTTAACATCGAGCACGCCACGGAATATGGCTGGGAAACCTAGACTGTTGTTAACCTGGTTTGGAAAGTCGCTTCTTCCAGTAGCAATGATTCGCGCTCCTGCTTCCTTAGCTTCCCACGGCCAAATTTCAGGTATCGGGTTTGCGCATGCAAAGATGATTGAGTCGTCAGCCATTGTTCTTATCCATTCCTTCTTGATAGTGTCCGGTCCTGGTTTAGATGCAGCGACAACCGCATCAACGCCCTTGAAAGCAGCCGCAACGTCTCCTGTCCTTCCCTCAGCATTCGTCTTCTGCGAGAGCTCAAATTTCCATGGATCTTCGTCTTTTGTTATATCTTTTCTGCCTGGGTAGATCACGCCTTTTGTGTCTGCCATTATGATGTTGCCCGGTTTGACCCCCCAACGAATCAGCACATAAGCGGTCCTTAGGTTAGCCGAACCTGCACCAACAAGAGTGATAATGCTGCTCTTCGGGTTCTTGCCAACTATCTTGAAGGCATTCATCAAACCTGCAAGAATCACTGTAGCAGTTCCTTGCTGATCGTCATGCCAAACAGGTATCTGCAAACGCTTCCTCGCTTCTTCCAGCACGTAGAAGCATTTCGGTTTCTCAATGTCTTCAAGGTTTATACCGCCGAACGTGGGCTCAATCAGCTCGCAAGCTTTCACTATTTCATCAGGATCCTTAGTCTTCAAACATATTGGAAAAGCGTCGACGCCGCCTAGGTACTTGAAAAGTATTCCTTTTCCCTCCATCACAGGCAGTCCTGCTTCAGGGCCGATGTCTCCCAGTCCGAGCACACGCGTGCCGTCGGAAACAACCGCCACATAGTTCCAGCGGTTTGTCAACTCGAAGCTCTTCTCTTTATTCGCTTGAATTTCCTTGCAAACAGCAGCAACACCCGGTGTGTACCACAACGCAAAATCCGCGGGACTGGATATAGCACACTTTGGCATCACCTGCAGCTTTCCACCGTAGAATCTGTGCAGTGGAGGCGCCAGCATAGAAGGTTTCTTTGCCTTGGCCAAAAGTTCGTCAACAGTCGGCTTTCTTTCCTCTGTCTTTGGTTTCGACATTGTAATCTTTCTCCATTTGACGAGATGTTGATGCTTAGATATGCATTTTAAAGATTGTGGTGAAGTTTGAAGAATAGTCTCAAGTCTAACTGCATTTGACGCTCCGATTTGAGTAAACAACATAAGGAAAGACCTGTTTCATAGTAGGATTTGGTGGCAAAATTTGGGTGTCTATGAAGAGCCTTACTATTATGAAGTGGCATTTGATTTCAGAAACATACCCAAGGAAGTCGATTTTATCGAACAGTGTATCCAGAGGTTTTCAAGAGTAACCGTGAAGAAGATTCTGGACATTGGGTGCGGCCCAAGCCCACACATGCTTGAGCTTGCCAAACGGGGCTATGACTTCACTGGATTGGATCTGAGCCAAGCAATGCTAGAGTATTCAATGCAAAAGGCACGAAGCGGCGGAGCCAACATTAAAACTATACAAGCTGACATGCGTAACTTCAAAACAAAGGACAAATTTGACTTCGCTTTTTGCATGCTTGGCTCAATAGTAGCAGAGTCAAATCAGGATTTTCTCTCACACCTAGATTCAGTGGCCAACTGCCTCAGAAGTGGCGGAGTATATCTCATAAACGCGTCTATTCAGTTCGACTGGGCTAAGCTCGGTAGTGAAAGCTGGACTGTATTAAAAGACGGATTGATAGTTAATGTGAACTGGCAGACTGTTCCGCTGAACTTGGTGGAACAGACGATACTTGAAACGCTGACAATTGAAGTCATTAAGGAAGGAAAAACCAAAACTCTGAAAACAGAGAAGATAGGCAAGCTTGTTTTTCCACAGGAATTCCTGCAGTTAATTAGAGATCATGGACAGTTTGAAATGGTCGGCTGGTACAATGACTTCCGCTTTGATACACCTATGGAGAAAGCAACAAGAGTAAGTAGACCGATAACGCTTATTAGAAGAAAATAGGTGGAAGTTTCTAAACATCCAACCGTTTCTAGTATCTTCTTTGCCTAAAGCCGCCTCGTCGATCTTGGCCACCGTAGTCTCCGCGACCACCGTAACCGCCACGGCCGCCGTAGCCTCTTCCACCGCCTCCGAATGAGCGTCTGGGCTGTTCATAAACTTGGGTTGAAACGTTGTTTTCAGTGTTCACTTCTCCTGCGAGAGCTTGGTCCGATATTTCTAGTGTTCCATATCTGCCGATGTTCAGGCGCATGTTTCCTTTGAACAAGTTGATGTATCCGTTTTTGATGGCTATTGTGTCGCCATCTTTTACTTTGTCAATGTTATCATCCCATAGTGTCAAGTAAACGCATCCTGTCTCGTCGCCGACTAAAGCGTCACTTACTTTGTGTGGTTGACCGTCTTTTCCTGTTGGAATGTTTCTGACTTCGCTTTTGGAGATCACTTTTGCTAATATGTTTACTGCCCTGGATTGAGGCGACAGCTCGCCGATTTTGGCGTCGACTGGCTGTCTGTTTGCTGAAAATCCTTCAACTGCCAATTTCCTTCACACCTTATAT
>CAZHWL010000046.1:0-7899 GCA_964536035.1 uncultured Candidatus Bathyarchaeia archaeon
ATAGTCGCAGAAGGCGCAAACGGACCAACCACACCAGAAGCAGACAAAATCCTCCACGAAAAGGGCACAGTTCTCATACCAGACATTCTAGCCAACGCAGGCGGAGTCACGACAAGCTACTTCGAGTGGGTTCAAAACCTGACAAGAGAACACTGGACAGTGCAAGAGGTAAACCGAAAACTGGAAAGCAAGATGGTCAGAGCCTTCAATGATGTCTACAAAATATCCAAGAAAGAAGAATGCGACACAAGAACAGCGGCACTGATGCTAGGCGTTGGAAGAGTAGCTGACGCCATAATAACGCTAGGTCTGTGGCCATAACAAAGCAGAATTCACCTTTCCCACTTTTTATCTGTTTCAAAAGGAAATTCGGTTGCTGTCCACATTTTTCTAGACTTATGATCTAGGTTTTTAAACTGCAGTTCTTATATTTGCTCGTGAGAGTAGCTTCAGAATAGACGAGAGGGGAGAGAGTGCCCAAAACAGTCTCCAAAAGAATCGCACATTTAGATTTCAGCTTTGAACATTCACCTGTAAGGATTGTTGCTAACAGGAATTGTCCTGAGATCAAGCTTGCAGGATTGACCATAGGCCCTCTTGAAGAAGGAAATGAGTATGAGACGCATTACTGGGTGGCTCAGGAACTTGAAAAGTCAGGAATCGTCCATTTCCGCGAGGATGAGAACTTTAACGCTGCAAAGCTCAATAAGGTTCAGTGGACAGAACGGGTTCAAACAGCTGGACAAATGTCGAAACTACCTGATGATTTTTATCCAAAAATGAGACGATGCCTAGCCAGTTTGAAAAGAGATTCTACAAAAGCTCCAGAGCGAATGCTAGAATGCGAGAAGGCTAGGCAACTGATCCGAGATATTGTAAACTCTAGATTAAGAAAAATCGTTTCAATCGCCTCAGCTCCAGCTCAAACAGAACACACTTTCAAGAACTTTGCGAAAGAAGAAAGATATCTTTACGACCAACTTTATTCATTGATAAACGATTGGCGGACGCAAATACTGGAATACGAGGAGACTGAAGAATGACAGAAGAACTGGAAACAGTTGATCCACAAGAACAGTTTCAAGAATTCCTGAAGACAGAAAAGTACCGCCAAAGAATATCCCAAATGGCTGTGGCAGGCAAGACATCGTTAATAATCGACTTTGAGGATCTCCTAGTTTTTGATCAGAAACTCGCTGAAACACTGCTGGAAAGACCAGATGAATATCTGAAACATGCAAACAACGCGGCTTATGATCAACTACGGATAGAAGACCCAGAATACGCCGAGAAACTCGAAGCGCAGACACTATCAGTCAGAATCGTAAAGCTGCTGGAAGCCGCGCAGCTTAGGAAGCTCGGCTCTAATCACATTGGAAAACTTGTCATGGTCGAAGGAATTGTTGTCCGCTCAACACCAGTCCGCCCGATGGTGATGCAGGCAGCGTTCAAATGCAAACGCTGCGGTGAGATGACTCCTGTAAACCAGACAGGCCAATTTGTCAAGGCACCGTTCGCTTGCAGTAATCCATCATGTGCTGCAAAGGGACCATTCGACTTCATCCAGGAAGAATCCACATTCGTAGATTCTCAAGATTTAAGGATTCAGGAGCGCCCAGAAGATCTTCCGCCTGGGCAGCTTCCACGAACACTAAACGCCAAACTGATTGGAACTGAAGTAGTGGATGTGGCGAGGCCTGGCGATCACATTTCGATAGTCGGAATGGTGCGTGCTTTCTCGCCGGCTCGGCCGGGCGTGGGTAAACTCCGTACCTTTATACTTTATGTGGATGTCAATTCAATCGAGGTGTTAGGTAAGGAACCTGGAACAGCACTTCCAACACCTGAAGAAGAGGAGAAAATCCTGGAACTGGCAAAAGATCCCTGGATACACAGGAAGATAGTGACATCCATTGCCCCCTCGATCTATGGATACGAACACGTTAAAGAAGCAATAATGTACCTCCTTTTCGGCGGCGTGGGAAAGAGCCTTCCAGACATCACGATTAGAGGAGAAATAAACACTCTTTTAGTTGGAGATCCTGGAACAGCAAAATCTCAGCTCTTACAATACGTGGCAAGAATCGCGCCGCGTGGACTGTACACTTCAGGACGTGGCACGACTGCTGCAGGCTTGACGGCAGCCGTCATAAGAGAGAGAGGCGGAGGAATGACTCTCGAAGCTGGAGCACTAGTACTCGCTGACAAAGGAATCGCATGCATCGATGAAATGGATAAGATGCGGCCTGAAGACAGAGTTGCAATTCATGAAGCCATGGAACAGCACACTGTCTCAGTAGCCAAAGGCGGCATCGTAGCTACATTAAATGCCAGAACAGCAATACTTGCTGCTTCAAATCCCTCCCTCGGCAGGTATGAACCGCATCGAACAGTTGCAGAAAACATCTCTCTACCTGTAACGATACTGTCAAGATTTGACTTGATCTTTATCTTGAGAGACGTGCCAAACAAGGAATCAGATGGAAAAATGTCCGCGCATATCCTTGAAATACACAGAAAAGGATTGAGCCCCATTGAATCACCGATATCGATTGACCTCCTTAGGAAGTACGTAACTTACGCTAAGGGGATACGACCCACTTTGACTCCTGAAGCAGTACAGCGGCTCAATGACTTCTATCTGGCTATGCGATCAGCAAGCGAGTCTGAAGGATCGCCGGTTGCCATAACTGCACGTCAACTTGAATCATTAGTTCGGGTAGCTGAAGCGCGCGCTCGTTCGGCACTTAGGAAGGAGGTCTTGGCTGAGGACGCAGAAGCATCCATTGCGATCATGAAAAGATCACTTGAAGAAGTCGGGATCGACTTGTCCTCATACAAGATGGATATTGACATCATAATGACGGGGAAGCCAAAAAGCGTTAGAGACAGGCTGCAGACAGTTCTTTCAACGTTGATGGAGCTGGAAAGAGAGACAGGAATAGTAGAGAAGACAACCTTGCTGAACGAGTTAGATGAGAAGTACAAGATTCCAAGAGGCGAAGCTGAACGCCTTATTGGGCAATTACTTCGCGAAGGAACTATCTACGAGCCAAGAGAGGGATACCTAAAGAAAACGTGACAAAGCGCGAGACTAATTGGATAAAAAGAAGATGCAGCTATTGTGCTGCCTCAACATTTGTTTCTTTGTGGTACTGAGCATTTGCGGTGAAGGCGGTTATGCCAACTGTCAATCCAACGTCGTTCAGTGAGATGCTGCCAGGGTTCATTACGTAGATGATTATTGTCCAGCCTGACTTCAGCGTTATGTCTGATGTAGACTGGTCGAAAGTTCGTGCAGTTCCTTGAATTGTTATGTCGAAGGTTGCTCCGCTGATTTCGGTTGTCGTTACTTGCAAGTCGTCTGTCACGACGACGCTATTTGTTCTCCAGAAGTAGACATTGTTCCAAGTGCATTCTTGTCCTCGGACTGAGATTTTGTCTAGGACTGCGTCTCTTCCGCCAGTGTTCACAATCACTATTGCAGCTTGAGCCCAAGAACCTGACGTGTTGTACCAAACGTGCTGTTTAGTCAAGAACAGAGACTCTTCCTGCACTCTTGTCGTTGTTACGTTGATCGCATAGAAAGTCACAACTGTCGCAAGCAGTACAGACACAACGAGGATTATCAGTGTGGTTACTACTGTGCTCAACGCTTTCCTGTTCCTTGCTAGATTCATGTTTTCATCTCCAATCGCGCTGTTTTTTGAAAAATGAGAGGGAGTCGACGAATATTGTGCTTTGTATGTCACACAGAGAGAAGCAATCTGGAAATTTTGATTCGAATAGTCGATCAAAAGTCCAAACCTAGCAGCAATATTCAGAATCATATCCAAGCAAAAGGATTCAGTATTCCGGAGAAGCGTTAAAAACGAACCCTTTCAATACTGAGTGTTCAAAGTGATAACTGAATGAAGTCAGTGATGATCGTTGTTGGAACAAGGCCAGAAATAATAAAGATGGCGCCGCTGATAAGAACCCTGAGAAAAGAGAAAATCGCCTTCACTTTTGTTCATTGCGGTCAGCATTACGATTACAACATGTCTCAGAAATTCATTGAAGATCTCGAACTTCCACCGCCTGACTACAGCTTCAAGCTCAGAGCATACTCGCAAGGCATGCAGACCGCACGCATAATAATACACATGGAGAAACTGTTTTTGGAAAAACGGCCATCACTTGTGCTTGTGGAAGGAGACACAAACGGGGTTCTGGCGACAAGCCTAGCCGCGGTTAAAGTGGGAATACCTGTTGGACACGTTGAGGCAGGGTTGAGGAGCTTTGACCTCCGCATGCCTGAAGAGCATAATAGGCGTTTAACAGATCACCTGTCCTCCTATCTATTTGCGCCCACAAAGACTGCAGAAAGCAACCTGTCGAAAGAGAATGTTTGGGGAAAAGTCTTCGTGACAGGCAACACCGTCATCGACGCAGTAATCCAGCATTTGCCCATAGCGGAAAGAAAATCAGACATCATTAAGGCAGTTCACTTCAAGAAATTTGCTTTAGCGACTGCCCATCGAGCAGAAAATGTGGATGACTTGAAGGTGCTTAGAAATTTCATGGAAGCTTTCGCTGAGGCACCTATACCTGTTGTCTATCCAATGCACCCGCGCACGAAGAAGAGATTACTTCAAAATAGGAGTTTCAGGAAAGCCAGATCGTCTAAAAACGTTCAAATCATGCCACCGTTAGGTTATCTGGACTTTTTGGTTCTCATGAAGCACTGTAGCGTCATAGCGACTGACTCCGGCGGCATACAAGAAGAAGCCACCGCACCAAATATCCGCAAACGTGTTTTGGTCATGCGACTTTCAACTGAAAGACCAGAAGCTGTTGAGACAGGTTTCGCGGAAGTTGTTGGAACGAATAAGCAATCAATATTGAAGGCTATGGAAAGAACACTAACTCAGCAGAAGAAGTTGCCTCTCAATTCTCCTTATGGAGAAGGAAACGCAGCTAACAAAATCGCAGACATAATCAGAGAGGAATTGAGACTCTAATTAAAATCATGAAATGTATGTGATTTTCTTATCTTCTTCCTTTCTTGTCTCCACTGCTTGCAGTACTCTCTTTTCTTCTATCTTTTGCAGGCGTGAAACCATTTTTTCTGCTTTGACGATCTCTTCGTCTAAACCAGATAGATCTAAGTCAATTTTCAGAATTGACCGCAATACTTCCAACACGCTCTTAGCGGCATTTGGGTCTGGTAGGTAACCTCTCGTTTCGCCTAAAAGGCACATAGCGTCAACTTTTTTGAAGCGAGCCATTCCGAGAATCAGGCCTGCAGTACCTACAATAGGGCTACCGGTGGGGCTTACCATGGCTCCAGCTTCTTTGGTTCTGTTGAGAAGTTCTTCATTAGTTGCGGCCACAACTACTTTGGGCTTCTCTTTCGCTTCCATTCTGTAGCCGCCTATGGTTATGATCAACTTCACTTTGTGAGTGGTTGCGAAATCAAGCAGGCGATCAGAGATCTCGTATTGTCCTTCGATTGTTTGTGCTTGGCTGTCGCCTGTGAACAGTATAAAGTCACTCTTTCCGTTTTTGCTCTTCCAAGAATAGAATGAGCCGCAGAGAAGCCTGACGCTTCCTTTTTTGCTGACAAGCACAAAGTATGGGAAATGTGGCGAGTAAAGACTAGCAAATCTTTCAGCTTTCAATTGTTTTATCAAGTAGCGTATTGCTATTTTACCGACTAATCCAAGGCCGGGGAGCCCTTCGATCAGTATTGGGTTGTTCAGTTCAACAGCCTTACTTTCTTTTATGAATGTCTCCTTCATTTTGTCAGGCTCTCCTGTTTCAAGGCCATTCTGTATTTGAGGTATTTGTCATCAGGCGAGAACTTTGGTGGATGGGGTATACGAACACTTCCGGCGCAATGTGGACAAGTATCTGTCTTAAGCGTATAATTCCCGCATTCCTTGCACTTTCTCAGAAGCCACACGTCTATTTCTCCCGCTTAAAAACGCCCTGTCCACCGGCTTTTTCAACATAAGAAATAATGTCATCGGCTACCTTTTGCAAAACATCCTCGGCTCGCTTGTAGTTATCTGCCATAACTTCTATGCAGTATTTTGGTGCAGCAATGACGTAAAAACGAAGTTTTACGTCTCGAGATTTCTCTGCTTTCTTTGCGTTGGAGAAAGCTTCTTTGATAACTTTCACACCATTTGGTTTGACGCAACTAACTTCTACGACGCCTTTTATCTTTACCATGGAAACATGTATTCTTTCTTGTCCAACTTCCACGAAAATTTTAGCCAGATCCTCAGGAACACCAATCTTTGTCAGAACCTCAGAACCTTCCTTAACGGCATTTTCAAATCCTTCGTAGAGCCCGTATTCATTTTCGATGGCGGTAGCGGCTTTTCCGTATAGTTCTTCAAGTGATAAGCCAGCTTTCTCAGCGACGCTTCGAAGCAGAGCATCGGCTTTTCTCTCTTTCTTGTAGGACATCATCTTCTCGATTTTTTCTCTTTTTGTGACTCTTCTGAGGGAGAGGTCAATGTGTCTTTTTTCTGCGTCCACGCGCAATACTTTCAAGACTACTTTTTGGCCTTCACGAACAAAGTCACGGATATTTCTAATCCATGAAGATGATATTTCGGAAATGTGCAGCAAACCTTGTTTGTCATATTCGTCAAGTTTCGCGTAGGCTCCGTAGTCGGTGACGGATTGTATTGTGGCGATTACGAGGTCTCCAGCCTCTGGCAGTTCCTGTTTCTCAACCGCCATTTCATCGTTCATCCCTATTCAAAAACAGCCACTACTTCGCCCTTGATCTTGGCTTTTCCACCTGAAGGTTCAGCCAGTTCAATTCCGCAAACGTTACAGTTTACTTTGTTGGAGGCATGGCTGAAAACTACCTGTTCGTTGCCACATTTCAGGCATTTCACGCGGACGAAACTACTTTTTGGTCTCGGTATAAGTTCTTCCCATTCAGACATAATCTCAACTCTTTTCTCCATTCTAGGCTATGGCCAGTTTTCTTAGTCTAATACCGTCCTTGTGTCGCATGTAACCGCAGGTTTTGCATTTCAGTTTCAGAGTCTGCTTCTTTGTTGTTTTAGAGAATTCCCTTTGGAGAGCGTATTTCTGGCCGCCATAGCCGCGCTTTTCCCTTTCATGGTGACGTTCGCCTTTAGCCAAGGCTCTCCGTTTTCCTGCTTTATAAAGTGAGACTGCATGAATCTGATGTTTCTTGCATTTAGGACAATAGGTTGTGACTTCTTTCGGAACGTTCACTTCTGACACTACCAGCTTTCCATAAAGAAAACACACACGTTCTTATACTTTTTCGCTTGCCAAAGCCTATCTACCGAACTCAAACGTTACGAGAATCCATCTATGAAGCTGAAACAAGCAACTGCTATCAATAAATACTACGGCAACATGAATTAGGAGAAACACACCCGACAAAACAAGAGCAAACAGAGGCTACTGAATGGGGAACGCTGAACCTAGGACAAATAAGCTCGGCAATGTTTTAATGAGGTTCATACCGCTTTTCTCGCTTATCATACCGTTCGCAATATTATACTATCTTGACCCAAAATCATTCGAGGTCACATGGAAAGGCAGAACATTCTACTTGTTCTTTCTTTGGATAGTCACTTTGGAAGCAATAGTGAACTGGGAGAAGATCAGTAAGACAAAATTGACCAAAAAAGCATCAATAAGAACCATAGTCTTTGTCACAGTCCTGCTTGTTCCCACACTATACGTGATAGCCGCAAATTATTATGGATTAAATACAGCTATAATGGATTTTGCTCGGATGAGCAGCGTCTGGCGTGACGCCATTTGGTGTGTGCCACTTTCAATAGAGTACCTCGTTTTCACGATTCTGTTTGCGTTACTGGTTTTTCTTGAATACGGAATCGAAGGACTTTCGAA
>CAZHWL010000047.1:0-7895 GCA_964536035.1 uncultured Candidatus Bathyarchaeia archaeon
CATATTTGACTCCATAGTAAGCGATTCCACCATAGAGAATGGCATCATTCGTTCTGGCCATTGCTTTGACGAATTTTGGATGAACCGGAGCAATTGGCGCAACTCCCCATGCATACAAAATGGTTTTCGGGTCAAGTCCAACTTTTCTGAGTTTATGAATGCCTGTCTCGACGATTCTGCCTGAGACTTGTGTCCCTCCAGCCACGCTCGTCGTGGGAGTCAGTATCACTGCCAACTTGTCATGCGATATGCCGCAGTCTTTTGTGATCCGATCCAAAAGTTTCTTTGGCGGAGTCTTATCGGTCTCCAGAACGACGATTCCCTTGTCAGAATCATCCTTGTATCCGATTTCTTCGTAAATATCTTTAGGTTTCAGAGCCAAAGCTCTAGCAGGCCCAGAACCAATGGCAAAATAATCTTGCTCACTTATCTGCCACCCAGCATATTGCGACCCAAGCGTGGCGACGATTGGATGATCGGTGTAAACGAATATTGAAGGAAACTCCACATCTCCGTATTTGCGCATGGTTATTCGGGCTTTTCCACATCCCCCCATGCATATTTCTGTGACAAGTCTTCCTGCTTCAAAGCCTCCTTGGGCATCTATTCCAGCATCTATGATGGTTTCGCCAGAATCTGCCTTACTTATGTTTACTCCGTACAGTGCGGGGCTTTCAAGAAAACTCTCCAAGAGTTTCCAAGCAAGACGATTTACGCTCAAATCCTTCTTCATTAGTCTATTCTCCAATTAAAGGAATCTCTCATAACAGCTCAGTAGTGGATTCCTCTGTTTCGAAACATAAAGCTTACCATTTCCGCTCTCAGCAACATCACCCAAAAAGAGGTACATCGCCTCTTCAAGAACCTCTTTTTCTTCGACTTTGACTTTCGGCTTAATGCTGTCGATCGAAAAAGTGGGCAGAACAGAGTCTAACATTCCTCCGACAATTATCTTGCCACCAACCATACAGGCTCCTGCTCTAGGTCCGCAGTCATTCTTAACGTAAATTGTTCCATCACGCATCCGAAAGCCGGTAAACTGGGCAGCACTACCATAAATCTTGATTATGCCCTTCTTCATGAACGCACCTGCTTCATGTCCAACATTACCATGAACGATTATTCGTCCTCCTTTCATGCCTTCACTGATTCCACGGTAAGGCGCGCCAACATAGTCGCCAGTGCTTCCGAATATCTCGATCTCTCCACCTTTCATCGTTGAGCCTGCCCATCCATCCACGTTGCCGTGAACTGTTATTCTGCCGCCCTTCATTTCTTCTCCCAGATGCATGCCGACATTTCCGTTGACAAGTATCTCGCCTTCTTTCATTCTTGCGCCGATTCTTCTCAACTTGCTGACATCGCCCTGAATAGTTATAGTTGGAGCTTCCTGACTCGTCTCTTCAATTCTGAAGAGTTTCCCGAGCTGCTTTTGCTTGTTTCCCTCCCAAACTTGAAGCTCCCTGATTTCTTCAAGCGACTTGTCTTTGAAAACATCGGGACATACGCAATCAGCTATGACTGGGAAGACAAATTTCCTTAGTGGGAAGAGGCTTATCATTTAGACCTGAGCCCTCACTGTTATTGGTTGAGAGTTTTCGATGTAATGATCTGAAACAGGATAGTTATCGTATTCAACTGTCCAGTATTCGCGGAACCTTCGCTTCATGTCCTCGTTTATTTCAGCAGGTTCAGAAGTTTGCAGGTCAAGCCAAATCGTGGAGCCATTAACCTGCTGAACTACATTATCTTGCTTGACCACAACCTTGCCGCCCTTGATCGTGTAAGCAACATGTTTAAACGCTTTCCGCACGGTCTTGTATTGTCGAGAAGGATCAGTTGTCTTGGGGTTCACACCGTAGATTGCTACATCGGCATCAGCACCTACGCCCAAATGGCCTTTGTCATTCAGTCTCAAAGCCTTCGCTTGTCCCGCTCTAGTCATAATCGCAATATCCTGGAAAGTCAGTTCGCGGTTTATTGAAGAAAGAAGGCTTCTGCTTCTTGCACGCGGGTTAAGTCTTTTCATTGTCGCCTTTCGGGCTTCTTTGCTTATAAGCCAAGCAATAATCCTCGGATAGCTGGTGAATGGTCCGCCGTTCGGATGGTCAGTTGTCAGAAATATCTTCCATGGATCCTTGATCAGCAAGGCCAGTTCCAATCCTATTGACCATTGAATTGCATGCACGTAGCTCTTGCGGCGATAACGGAAAGGAACTATTCCGGCGCTTGTTTCAGTCTCAACGTCATGGTTGACCCATTTGTTTCCAGTCAATCCATACAGATCGAATTGGAACGGTCCGTCAGCCGTCATCGTCGTCGTGTCTGCAAATATCACTTGCCCCATGTCCATTGTGACGTGAGAATGACAGTTGACGTAGTTGGCTATTTCTTCAGCTCCTGACTCGAGAGTTCTCCAGTCTTCGCCTTTGAAGGCGCTGAACTGGCAATGCGTTATGTGAATCGCGGGTTTGTTTTCGCTTGCCAAGTCCTCGACGCTTTCCATTGTTTCCAAAGTGGTAGCATAATTTCCTGGCTGTCCCAAATTGTTAGTGTGAACATGGATAGTGTGTGGCAGATTAAGCAGCTTGTTTACCTTGCAGAGTCCGCGTATGATGTCTCGTGGAGTAATGCAGAAATTGGGAATCTGGTCGCCTAGACTGTGCACGTTTTGGCCATAGCCCCATGCTTCAAGTCCGCCTGGGTTAACGATCTTTATCGCGTATCCTTTTGTTGAAGTCATGATCCAAGCAACGTGTCTGGCAAGCTCGTCAATGCTTTCATTCTTCAGGTATTCAAGTACGAACCACCAGTCGCCGAGAAGCGGATATGTGGCTTTGTCAAGCATTGGCGTATCGTTCAGTTCCTCATGCGTGTGCTTTGCTTCCAGAGGAGGCATTGAAGGATTCATTATTGTTGTGTAGCCCATTCGCGAGTAGCGATAACCCGTAGTGAATGTTGAAGGGATCGAATGCCCGACGCCTGATCGCGTGATTGAAGTCTTGCGTTCAAAGTCTCTGAAGTGGTCTTCAGGTCTCAGGAGCCTTCCAGTATTCACTTCTGCGCCGGCTATGTGACAATGAATGTCTACGCCGCCAGGCATAACGATCATGCCAGAAGCATCAATTTTCTCCGCTCTTCGTTCATTGAGTCTGTCAACGATTTTGCCATCTTTTATGGCTATGTCCATTATCTCTCCGTCAACGCCGTTCAGCGGATCGTAGACGAAGCCATTCTTAATCAAAAGCTCCACTTAGACTGCCTCCGCTTTACTTTGAGTTTTTATTCTCCGGACTTGCTCAAGAATTTTCCTCAGAACCTCTGCATCAGACATTATACCTTTGGGAGCTGAAACGATCTTCTTGAGCGGAAGAGGCACGTGATCCATTCGGTACGCTGTTCCCGCTGTCTCTATTCCGACGAAAGCTGACGGAAAGACAACATCAGCAACTTGGCTCGTTGCATTCATGTGCGGATCTATCACTATCAACGGCTTCTCCACCAAGTGCTCAACAGCTTTTTTGGGAAAGTTGGCCACGGGATCAGAGGCAACTATCAACGCTGCATCTGATTCTTTCCGCAGAAGAACATCCACCGCGGTTGTCTCTCCCGGATTGTATCGAGGATATCCAAGTGAGAAATCCACAGCATACGGATAGCCGGTCTGCCACGTGAAAACCGTGTCCGCCCCTGTGACGTTAAAGTGTCCACGCATGGGCGTTATCATGAACTTCGTGAATCTGTTGAGGTCGCGAGTCAGCGCGATAGCGGCTTCAACGTTTCGCATTTTGCCGCTACTCATTGTAAGACCAAGACCGAAGAAGATGGTTCCGAAGCTGCAGTTGATCATGGCTTCAGCGATTTCTTCTAAACGTTCAACTGGAACACCTGCAACTTCTTCGACGTCGAGTTCCTCGTCGCGAATCAAAACTCTGAAAGCTTCAAACAACTCGTAATCATGATTGGGCTGAACTTGAAGGAAGTAATCTGCAATTTCCGCTGTTCTCGTCTTTCTTACGTCAACGACCACAAGTTTTCGTCCTGTCTTAGAAAGAGCAAGGCGAGGCTCCCTGATTGGAGACGCTGAAGTAGATGCTTTATCTCTTTTAGAAACTCGTCTGAGAACGGTTTCAACCTTTTTCTTGACATTTGAAGCCTTGACCTTACTCAAATACTCCTTCCACTCGCTTTCTTCGAATCTTCCTTCTGACAGGTTCGTGTACCGTTCAATATGTCTCGGATGGGAGCTCCAGGGATTGCTACCCCAGTAAATTATCAAATCTGCCCTATGCCTGACTTGGCCTAAAGTGCATGAAGGCAAACCAACTTCCTGAACACTCAGAGCGGATGGACCATGGCAAATCGTTGAGGTGTTGTCAACCACTCCGCCAACTTCCTCAGCCAATTCAAGACCAACGCGCATAGCTTCACAGCTTGTTGAACTCCAACCATAAAGAAGCGGATAATCTGCCTCAGCCAATATCTTGGCAGCTTTCTCCAAAGCTTCTTTAAATGAGGTTTTGACAAGTTCACCATTTTTCCTGACGAGCGGCTTCAAAAGTCTATGCTTACAGTAGTTCAGAAACTTGGTTTCACACATGGAGCAGCCATTCTTAACCTTAACAATTCGGCCGTCTTCAATAGTCAATTCTATGTCGTCGCAGAGGCACCCGCAAACAGGACAAGCAACTGCTCTCATCGTGGTCATGCTTTTACTTCCTGAACTGCAGTTTGAGAAGTTCCTTCAAGCTAAGAATAGGCTCTGTTGGCGCAGGATCAATTTTCGCAGGGATTCCTTTTAGAGAAGGCATTCCGATACTGTCTGTCTCATTGCTTACCACCGCGTTTGCCCATGGTCCATAAGGAATGAAGACTATTCCTTCATGTGGACCTCTCAAGGACTTCGCGGCCTTGACAACCACTGAGCCGTACTCTGTTGATACGAGAATGTTGGATCCTTCTTTGACCTTAAGTTTTCTCAGGTCATCAGGATCAATGTAGCAAACGGCAACGCTTTCAAAGTATTCGTCAGACATTTTTCCTTGTTCTTTTCCGACGCCCTGTTCAATGGTGCGGCCAGTAAGCAAAGTCACTTGCAATTTGTGTTTCTCCTGTATCTATACGTCTCGTCTCTGTAATCTTGTGGGTAATCGTTCTTAAATCTTAACTCTCGGAAAATGAAAAACGCTCTATATGAGATGTTGAAAGATGTTCTGCAGCGTCAGTTTGTTCAGTCATCAAGGCCTATTTCTTCCCTCCGGAAGAAGATAGAACGAAGAATGAATCAGGGGCGATATCCTCCAAGAACGCACAAAGTTAAGGCAGCTGAGATTATGTCAGCTGTCGTGCCTGGATTCATGAGATTATCAGCTTTTCTTAGTCTTGCATCGAATTTCTCGATTTCTTTTTTGCCAAGTGTGGTCTCCGTGCCGCTGGCGTTCAGTATGCTGCGGGCCATCAAAGAGATCTCCTGAGCCATTGCCGCATCGGTTTTTCTAGCTATCAGCGTGTCTGGATGCTCAGCTAAGACCTTCAAAAAGGTGTTCACGACAGCTGTGTTCAAATCAGCATTTTCATTTAGCTGTCTCATCAAGTATGGATAGGCTAGGTCAAAAGTGATGGGATAATTGTTGACCCATTCTGAACAGATCGAGTCATAATCTGAAGCTATCTTAAAGACTTGGTAAAGCGAGATCCTGTCCTTCAGTATCCTAGTGGCGGAGTTTGGGTCATTCACATCAAGTTGCGAGCTCGAGCCTAAGCCTCCGGGCTTTGCAAGTCTAATAGCCTCATAAACTTGAACAGCATCTTCCGGCGTCGTAGCTTCAATAATAGCTTGGATATTTCTCCTTAGCGTTTTAACATCGAAAACCGTCTCATCAATTGAAGTCATTCCTGCTGCAACAGCAATCGGCGAAAGCAGAATCGCAGTACCCAGCAAAGTGTTGCCTCCATGCTGCCAAGTATTGATGTCTATAACACATTCTTTGATTATGTGACCAATTTGAACGCTGGAGACAGCGAGCTCTTCTTGTGCAACTGCAATTCCTTTTTCAGCTGCAAGTTGAAAAGGAGATATTACGGCGACAGATGAAGCGAGGAAATGCTCGTAGCGAGTGTGCTCGAAACCGTTCGCTCGGTTCACGTTTCCAGGTTTGCTGGCACTTGATTCTAGGAGAATGCCCAACTGCAGGCATTTTGAGATATGTTCCGCTTTGTGCTGTTTCACTCGTTGCTACTCCTTCCATGTGATTCATGCGGCAAGCTTTATAAGGCATTGTGTAGAAATCTACACTGCATTGAATAATATTACACGGGGATTGCTTTGAAGATCACTTCACAAGATATAGCGTATGTGGCAGTGTTCACCGCATTTTCCGCGATTATTATCAAAATGTTACCAGGAATCCCGATAGTCGGCACACCGGGAGCCAACATCAAATTTGATGCGGTGGTGGCACCAATCTACGGACTGGTCATCGGTCCTTATCTGGGTTTTGTGGCCGCTTTGTTTGGAGGCTTGATAACAGCCAACAGCCCCTTTGACGTTCTTACATCATTCAGTCCAGCAGTGTCTGCTCTAGTGGCTGGTCTTCTTACGCAGAAAGGCGTCGTGGACTCTGGGAACAGGATTAAAGGTTGGATGGTTGCATCTGGCGTCTTGAGTGTACTTGTCTTAGGCTGGTATCTTACTGATGTTGGCAGGCAGGCTCCTTTTTATCCGATTCTTCACATAGCAGGGATCATTCTGATACTGGCTACTAGAGGATGGCCCGCAAAAGTTTTCAAAAATGAAGAGATTGCAGAGAAAAAATGGCAAACGAAGACATTCTACTTGATCGTTGGAATAGTCGTTATGATAGTGGCTTACATGTTCAATAGACCATATCTGAGCGATCTGTGGGTTTTAGAATATCTTTCTCTTCCGATGTTTGTTATTGGTGGGATAATAGTTGTCTATAGTTTATTTGGACTTGGCAAATACTCTTTTTCTCTTTCTATCGGGATTGCGAGTTACTGCGGAATAATAGCGGATCACATGCTTGGAAATCTTGTCTTCATAGAATCTGTGAATATCTTCATTCCATTCTCTTGGCTTGAACAGAATGTTCTGATTCCTCTTCAACTGCCCAATATTGCCTCACTCTTCATGTACATGATCCCAGTTTCTGCCGTGGAAAGAATTTTGTTCACCATCGTTGCGATCATTATTGGAATGGGCTTGATTCTTGCTCTGAGAAAGACGAATCTGCTAACAAGGAAGCTATAAGCATCCAAACTAAACGGTGAACCGATGGAGATCAAGGCGCGAGAAGGCGACCTCATCGAAAACGCTAGACATGTCATGTTTGACGTGAAAGGTTTGGTTCATCCAAGAGACAAGATAGTGGCTTTTCCACGTTTTCTACCAGATCTTTCCGGAGATCGAAAACGCGACAACACAGTGTTTGGAAAAGTGTACTCCCTTCCTGACCGATTTGAGTTCCTCAAGCAGAATTTGCCAAGCTATCTAGTTTGCGATCCTGTTTTCGATGAGAAGCTGTGCGAAGTTCCAATTGAAGATGTAATAAGGCACTACGTGCCGGTTGAGAAACTTCAACAGTTTCACACTGCAAGGGATCTGGATGCAGTTGAGACGAAAGCTCTGAAACTGGCAGAGTTGTTGAAAGAAGAAGCAAATATCCCCCAAGATGCCATAGGGATTTCTGGTTCGCTTCTCGCTGGGCTTCACACTGTGGATTCGGACATTGATCCAGTTGTTTACGGTTCCGAAAACTGCAAGAAGGCCCACGCGTCGTTGAAACGTTTATGTGAGGGCGGACAGAGTGGTTTCAGGCAATATTCGCTTGAGAATTTGAAGAAACTGTTCGATTTTCGTTCGAAAGACACCATTA
>CAZHWL010000048.1:0-7723 GCA_964536035.1 uncultured Candidatus Bathyarchaeia archaeon
CTATTTCGCCCATCAGGATCGTCGGATTGCTTTCGACCGCCATAAAATAGCCCTGTTGCAGTATGTCTGCGAAGACGAGTATTTGGAGGAATATGGCTCCGCCTAGGCAGCTGAGGCCTGATATGTGGAAGAGTAGTTTTATTCGGCGGTCGAGCCTGATGTTAATCGTCATGCTCATCTGAAATAGCAAGAGTCGATACGTTAATTAATACGTTATGAATCTAGCCACACGACAAACCCTAATAATCCGCCCTCAATATCCACCATAAGTGCAAACCCAACAACTCGGAAAAGTATTAATTACCGATCCAAACAGCATTTCATCTAAGCACTCAACCTTATCAAACCGCAACATCACACAAGAGGAATAATGATTGGATCTCACGTTCGGCCTACTCATGTCACTCATAGGCCTCGCCAGCGTATTCTCATCACTCGCCATAGTCGCAGTAACATGCGTCGCGCTAAAGAAATTCTTCAAGCAAAACGCTGATGAGCACCCAAGCGAGGAAAGAAAAGAACCAGCCGAACCAAAACCAGAACCTGCACCAGAAGGCAGCATTAAAGTAAGATTAGACGGCGAAGAACACCAAGTAAAAATCGAAGACCTCAAAGCGGTGAAAGACTCTGGCGAGAAACTAGCTATCCCAAACATCGGCGAAAAAGTCAGAATTATCGTTGACGGCGAAGCCTTCGACGTGAAAATAGAAGGAGCGCCCCAACCAGCCGTAGCCGTCACAGAAACAACTGAAAAATCAGAAGCGGAAACATCAGGACAAGCAAGACGTTATATCAGAGCGCCTATGCGCGGAACCGTAGTCAAAACCCCGGTAAAAGCAGGAGACAAGATCCAAGCAGGCACCACTGTACTTGTATTGGAAACGATGAAGATGGAGAACGCCATCCAAAGCCCTGTTGCTGGCACAGTGAAGTCTGTGAAAGTTTCTGTCGGAGATTCTGTGAACGCTGAAGACATCCTTGTCATTATCGAATAGCGGAGGACAAATCGCAAATGACTGTAGACAAGAAAAAAGCTGCAATCATCACAGCAGCCGTCGCGGCCCACTTGTCTAAACCAACCTCTAAAGAGCGCTCCTCTGATCTCGCGGAGGTTCAGCGAGCATTGGCCTTGTTGACGGACAAGGTCGCTCAGATCGAGAAACGACTCGAAGAAATGAACACCACAATTCAAGAAACAAAGCCTGAGGCGAAGCGAAAGAAAAAGTGAAGCAATAATGGTACAGATCACGGAACTAGCGTTCAGAGACGCGCAGCAATCACTTCTCGCGACACGCATGCGAACAGAAGACATGCTGCCTATAACGGGAGAAATGGACCAAATCGGCTTCTACTCACTAGAAACATGGGGCGGCGCCACATTCGACGTATGCCTCAGATACCTAGCCGAAGACCCATGGGAACGACTCAAAACGCTCAAAGTCCACATGCCTGACACGCCCATGCAAATGCTCGAAAGAGGAATGAACGTCGTCGCATACCGCAACTTCCCAGACGACATAGTCCAAAAATTCATCGAATACGCCCACAAAGACGGAGTGGACTACTTCAGAATCTTCGACGCTCTGAACGATCTAAGAAACATGAAAGTCCCAATACAAGCCGCAAAAAAGGTTGGAGCACACGCACAAGGCTCACTCAGCTACACTATCTCGCCCGTTCATACTGTACGGTATTTTGTTGACAAATTCAAAGAACTTGAAGCCATGGGCTGCGACTCCCTCTGCATAAAAGACATGTCAGGAATCAGCACCCCCTCAGTAGCTTACGAGCTTGTAAGTAAATGCAAAGAAGAAAAAATCAAGGCGCCACTGTGTCTTCACTCTCACTCAGTTTCAGGCATGGCCACCATGGCTTACTTGAAGGCTTGCGAAGCCGGAGTGGACATGCTGGACACGGCGATGTCGCCGCTCTCAGGAGGAGCTGGACACCCGCCAACAGAAGCACTTGTCGCAGCACTAAAGGAAACTCCATACGACACTGGCTACGACCTAGACCTGTTAATGGATTGCAGAAAATACTTCCAAAAAGTCTGGGAAAAATACGCACATCTACATCGTGAGCAAGTCCTGCAAATAGATCCGTCCGTTGTGGTTCATCAGATACCTGGAGGAATGCTGTCAAACCTCATCATCCAGCTTGAACAGTTCGGCGCAGTAGGCAAATTCTATCAAGTGCTTGAGGAAACACGTCAAGTTCGAGAGGAACTCGGCTGGCCCCCACTTGTCACACCAACATCGCAGATAGTCGGCGTCCAAGCAGTCATGAACGTAGTGTTCGGAAGATACAAGCGCGTCCTTGAAGAGACAAAGAACTACGTGAAGGGCATGTACGGAAAACCACCCGCAGAAATCTCAGAAGAAATCTACAAAACCGTTCTTGGATTAGGCTGGCGCGACCAAGTAATAGACGTTAGACCCGCTGACTTGCTTAAACCCATGTACAAGAAATGCAGAGATGAACTTGAGGAACTAAAGCTTTTGAAGAAGGAGGAAGACGTGCTCTCGTATGCCATGTTTCCAGAAGAGGCCAAGAAATTCTTGAGCGGACAAGCAAAACCCGAGTTCACTTCAGACCAGCTTCCCTTGGACTATGAGATGCGTGGCAAACGGTTCAAGGTCGAGCTGGATGGCGAAAAATACGATGTCACAATCAGAGGAGTGAAGAAGTAAAATGGCAATTCTCGGAACACCAATAGACAACATCATAATGCTAGCCGTAGGCTGCCTATTCATCTACCTGGCAATAAAGAAAGGCTATGAACCTCTCCTGCTAATCCCCATAGGCTTCGGAGCCATCCTAGTCAACATACCCCCAATAATCCCGCAAGCAGGCTTCCCCAACCTCATGGACGAAAACGGCGGAATCCTTTACCTGATCTACCGCTTCGGCGTGTTGAGCGACATATTTCCCATACTGCTATTCATAGGTCTAGGCGCGATGATAGACTTCGGCGCCCTGCTAGAGAGACCCTGGTTCTTGATCTTCGCAGCTGCAGGTCAACTCGGCATATTCATAGCATTGCTTGCAGCCCAAGCCGTAGGTTTCACCGCTCCACAAGCTGTCAGCATAGGCATAATCGGCGCCATGGACGGCCCAACAGCCATTTTCGTAGCCTCAAAATTCGCTCCCAGCATGCTAGCCGCAATCAGCGTATGCGCATACTCCTACATGTCACTCGTCCCAATTCTCCAAATCCCCATCTCCAAAGTGTTAACCACGAAGAAGGAAAGACTCATCAAAATGGAATACAAGCCGCGAACATATTCTCGAACTGTTCGCATCATATTCCCAATCGCTGTCACGCTAATAACTGGAATCATTGCGCCCATGGGTATCCCATTGATGGGCAGCCTCATGCTTGGGAACCTGCTGAAGGAAAGCGGCGTAGTAAACCGGCTGGCTAAATCTGCTGAGAACGAGCTAGCAAGCATCACCACACTGTTGCTAGGAATAACTATAGGCGCGACGATGAGCGCCCAATCTTTCCTTGTGCTTGAAACGCTTGAAGTTTTCGCCCTAGGTCTAGTAGCATTTGCCTCAGCCATAACATGCGGAATACTGTTCGCAAAACTCGTATGTTTCGTTACACACGGCAAAGTCAACCCGCTGATCGGAGCATGCGGAATCTCCGCTTTCCCGATGGCTGCAAGAACCGCCCACAGAATCGGAAGAGAAGAAGATCAGAATAACTGGCTGCTTCCTCATGCCATGGCCACAAACGTGGGAGGACAGATCGGGTCAGTTGTTGCCGGCGGAATAGTGTTGACCTACGCACAGGCTATAGCTGGATGGGCAGGGGTTCCTTTCATTTATCCTTGAACACCCAATGCATGTCTGTACTCAGAGAGGAGAGTGACTATACAGCAATATGGAAGAGGCAACAGAGAAACTGTCTAAAGAATCAGGTGGCAAAATTGAGCACATCTTCTGACAAGCTTCTACTTGGAACTTCTGGATGGAGCTACAAAGAATGGATCGGCCCATTCTACTCCAAAGAAGACAAGAGTATGCTACGTGCCTACACCAGAGTTTTCAAAACAGTCGAAATAGACTCCACCTTCTATCGATACCCAACCAAAGGCATGGTCATGGGCTGGACAAAATACTCGCCCGAAGGCTTCATCTACACAGCGAAACTCCCCAAAGTAATAACTCACGAGAAAAAACTGAAACTAAGCCAGAACGTCGAAGAAGACCTGTCTCGATTCATAGAGTTGATGGAGCCTCTCATACTTGGAGGAAAACTCGGCTGCATTCTCATACAGCTGCCACCGAAGTTTGATTACAAGCCGAAAGAGATGGAAGACTTTTTCAAGATACTTCCAACTCATGTCCGATTCGCGGTAGAGTTCAGACATTTGTCTTGGATGCGGCCTGAAACATGGGCCTTGCTTGAAAAGTACAAAGTAGCCTACACGATTGTTGATGAGCCCTTGCTTCCACCAGAAGTGCATGTCACTACGAATATAGCGTATTTTCGCTGGCATGGACGAGGAACCAGACTCTGGTACGACTACCAATACAGCGACAAGGAACTAGAGCCTTGGGTTCCCAAAGTGAAACAGGCATCAGAGAAAGCGGAGAAAGTTTTCGGCTACTTCAACAACCATTACCGCGGAAATGCCGTGAAAAACTGCCTCCAAGTCATGGAAATGCTTGGCACTCAGACGCCACAGCAGAAAGCAGCACATAAGAAAATTAACAATTACTTTAAAAACCAGGGCAAAGCGATGGAGTCCAAGCTTGAAGCGTTTGCTGAACCGAAAGAAATGAGTTTTAACGAACTGTTGCGCTTCTTCATAGCTGTCGGAAGATTGGAGCGAGCTCAAACCATAGCTGACCGAGAGTTGACAATTACCAATCAGACTGATGAAAGGATTGAAGCAACGCTGAAGGAATATCACATAGTAATAGATGTTGAAAACAAGAAAATTCTGCACGACTGCGCAGACTGGGAAAAAATCATGGCAACCAAGAAATTGTGCAAACACATCGGCAAACTGCTACTGTCGATAGACAGAGAGAAAGCCACAGCAGTTCTGAGCAAAATATACGGTGAACTAGAGTCTTGGCAATTTGAGCACTATACAAGCGAATCACATAGCGCATAATAAGCGCCTCATTTTCCGTGAGACATTGTCTCGGGCTTGAAGACGAAAAGATCAACAGTGAACCATTGCCTATCAAAGTCATGGAAAACGGCCGCCTAACCTGCAACTTGCCAACACTTGAAGAATCAAGAAACAATTGCTTGCTCAATCTTTCGAAACTTCCTGACAGATTCAAGAGGCTTAGAAATGCTTCCAAGCATGTTGTCAGGCAGAGCCTGAAATTGAGACAGATCAAGAAAGACTTGTCTGCTCAAATAATGAAAGCTGAAAAATCAACGCCGCACTAAATCCAAAGCTGTTTCTTCTGCTTTCTTCATCACCGTTCTTTCATTCAGAGTCTTAACCTGTCTGTGCTCCATTAAGACTTTTCCATCCACAATAACCGTGTCCACATCGCTTCCCCGTGCCGAATAGACAAGGTTGGCGCAGACGTTGTGCAGCGGCTTAAGATGCGGCTTTAACATGTCAATAAGAACGATGTCTGCTCTCTTGCCCACTTCCAATGAGCCAACTTCTTTCTCAAGTCCCAATGCTTTAGCTCCATTAATCGTAGCCATCTTCAACAGTTCATAAGAAGACAGGACAGTAGGATCATGATAAGCATGCTTCTGAAGAAGAGCCGCAGTTTTCATGGTTTCAAACAGGTCAAGGCTGTTGTTGCTTGCAGGTCCATCGGTTCCTAAACCAACATTAACACCAAGATCAACCAACTCCTTCACTCGCGCTGCATTTAACCCAAGCTTCATATTAGCCACTGGCGCATGCGCCACGTTCATTCTGCTTTTAGAGATGATCTGCATGTCCTTGGTCGACAAATCTATGCAGTGAGCAGCAAGCACTCTCTCATTCAAAAAACCTATCTTGCTCAAATACTCAACTTCGCTAGCCCTGCATTCTTTTTCGAGATCTTTGGACATGTCTCTGGATTCGGCAACGTGCGTATGAATGCCGATGTTCAGTTGAAACGCCTTTTCCTTAATCTTCATGAGCAATTCTGAGCCACAGCTGTAAGATGCATGAGGCCCCAGCATCGTGCGGATTCTGCCTTCCACGCTGTTGTTGTGACGTTCAGCAAAATCTAAGCTTTTTCTGAGCATTTTCTCTCCCCGATTCTTGTTTCCGCTTTCAATGATTCCTTCAGCCAGCACCGCCCTAAGCCCACTGTCCTTTACTGCTTTCGCTACGGCGTCTTCATGAAAGTACAAGTCGCCGAAACATGTCGTGCCACTTTTTATCATTTCCAAGCAGCCAAGAAGAGCACCGTTGTACACGTCGTTTGAAGTGAGGTTCGCTTCGAGAGGCCATATCGTCTTTTTCAGCCACGTGTCAAGGGGCTGGTCCTCTGCCATTCCGCGGAACAGGGTCATCGGAACATGAGTGTGGCAGTTGATCAAACCGGGCATTGCAACTTTTCCTTTTGCCTCAACAGTGATGCTAGCCCGCACTTTTACATGTGGCTTGCTCGTGCCTATTTGCGTAATCTTGCCGTCTCTGACTGAAATAAAACCGTTTTTGATCAGACCGTCACTGTTCATAGGTATGATGGTGCAGTCTGAAATCAGCAAATCGCACTTTTGACTCTGCATAATCGCATGTCTATTGAGGAACTTTAAAAAGTTTATAGAACTCTCGCGTCAAAGCTGGTTTGACATAGCCTACTTTCTTTTCAAAATCAGAACTTAACAATGGCTGCACGGAACAAGAAATATGGTTTGTTGGGCCTTCTCCTTCTGTTTGTGGAGAGTTGAGGAAGAGATTTCATTTAGATTACAGGTCTTGTAGATTCCATTTTTCTGAGAAGGGGACGCATGGACGCGTGGGTGCTCTCTTCCATCAACCCTTCCTTTGGCAGTCCTGGGGTGCCTATCTTGTTGCATATGAAGTTGAGCGAGTTCTCAGTGAAGTTGAGCAGACTCTGTCCTTCAGCGGTAAGCTTGTACACTTTTCTCGGACGTTCGTTGCACATGTTCCATTCGCTTTTGACGTAACCCTTCTTTTCCAACGTACCCAAAAGAGGATAAATCGTGCTTGGGCCGAAGTACACTCCGAAGGCTCGGCGTATCTTTGTGATTATCTGGTAGCCGTGCATTGGTGATCCGTTGAGGAACTGTAGAACAATTAGGTCGAGAAGGCCCTTCATCAGTTTTGCTTGAACTTCTTTTGTGTTGTTCACCATTTCATATCTCCCCTCTGTATTTCCGTTCTACACGGATACAATATGTCCTCCTTCGGACATATCTTGAGACTCTATACAGCATAAACGCTCATATAAACGTTCATGCTTACACCAAGCATACCAAAGCATAACGAAACATAACGCACTATTCCGTTTCATACATAAGCTAAATAAGCAAAAACATGGACCAGTACAAAACAGAACACATCCGGAGCATGAAAACTTGACCGAAGTCATCAAAAAAGGACTTGTACAACGCATCACCAAGAACCTGCTTGACATCCAAATACTCAGGCTGATAAAGGGCCAGCCAATGTGGGGGTACAAGATAAAACAGCAAGTCGAAGCCGACTACGGCGTAAGACTCAGACATGGAGCACTCTATCCGTTGCTCAACAAAATGGAAAAAGACGGA
>CAZHWL010000049.1:0-7697 GCA_964536035.1 uncultured Candidatus Bathyarchaeia archaeon
CATCTCTTGCCTCGGCGACCACGCGCTTCAGCAGGTCTCTCTCTGTCACAATTCCCATAGCCTTGCCTTTACTGACCACAATGAGGCAGCCAATCTCGAATTTGTTCATGATTTCAGCTGCCTCTTTGACTGACGAGTTCTCGTCTAGGCTGATGACTTCGCGAACCATGACATCCTCAACTTTCAGTGACAGACTAGATTCTGCATGTTCATTCTGTTCTTGTTGAGACAATAAAACCACCAAACCCATTAATCTCGGCAACACGCGTATATAAGTTCGTGTGCAGAGTTTTTCTTTCACATATCTCGGAGTTTACGCAAAATCGTCTCAACGTTCTTGCTAGTAGGAATCTTGGCACGCTCAAACTTTTCATGAGGCTTCGTAAACGGTCTAGTCGCGTCAACACCAACCTTGCTTGTTAATCCTGTCCCCTGATCAGCCGAAGAATCCAAGGTAGACCCACGTACATTGTTGATAATCAGCAAGTCCTTGCTTGCCTGAAAACGAGTTGCAATCGCCCATTCGACATCGCATGGATCAAACACGTCAATATCAGAGTCAACAACAACAGCATGCTTCAAGCTGGGATGAGCCGCAAACGCTGCCAACAAAACATTCTTTCCATCACCGTCAACCTGTTTCTCCACTGCAATTATTGCATGAAGCCAGCCGCAACCGCCAACAGACAAGTTAACTGCACAAACCTTAGGCACAACCTTCGCGACACTGTCCCAGATCAAAACCTCATGAGGCAACCCCATCAGAAGCTTATGCTCAGAACCAGACGGCAACAAAGCCTCGTAAACAAAATCCTTCCGATGCATAACACCCACTACTTCTACGACAGGTTGCTTCCTCTGAACATCATAAGTACCCGTAATATCCACAAAGGGCCCTTCAACAACCTCCTTCGAAACAGAAATTCTGCCCTCCAAAACCATCTCAGCCTCCGCAGGCGCACAAGCATTTACGCTTCTGCATTCAACCAGTTGCAGACCACCGTTCAGCAAAGCGTTAGCCACATCAAACTCGCACATGCCAAAAGTAACAGGAGAAGACGCTGCCAACATCACAGCAGGATGAACACCCACTGAAATTGCCACATCCAAATCCTTACCTGTCTCTTTCGCCAGATTCCACAATTTGAAAAGATGACGAGGCACGAGACGGATCGCTAAATGATTCTTGTCTAAAACCTGCAATCGATGGATCGAGACATTCTCAATCTTGCCATCTGCGCTTTTGGCATGAACAATTGCTGAAGTAAGGTATGGAGCAGCATCCTTCTCAAAATGCGTCAAAATCGGATATTTGGATAGGTCAACATTCTTCTCAGTTTTTTCCTTAACAGCGCCATCCGCCACTGTCTTGCATTTCTTCGGCGAACGCCAAGACTCAGAAAGCTTTTCGCACAGTTTGTCTTGCTTAACATCAAGTGAAGCGCTAAGCCTCTGCCGAGTTCCACAAACGTTCGCTGCAATTTTGCATGCGTAACCTTTCACGCTATCGAACATGAGAATAGGGCCATTGCTGTCAAAATTCTTCATTACGTTGGAGATCTCAAGCTTCGTGGACACAGGGTCTTTGACGTGCAGAACCTGTTTTTCATTCTCCATCTTGCCAAGAAAATCCCTGAGACTCATGCTGTGACACCTTCCTTTCCAGTTTCAGCCTCAACATTAACAACCTTCTCAATAAGCCTTCTAAAAACCGACTGCACCTGCATCTCACTGAATGTCTCCAAATAAACTGAAACCAACGCAATCTTCCCTTTTCTTGCAGACACAGACTCGGCAAACATCCTCGCCGTCACTGCATTTCTGTCGCCTAAGAGGATAGATGAAGTAGGCGAACCAAGTACATCTTTAGGCGCTGGAACAGCTATTGCGAGCGTTCCAAGCTTGTCTTCCTTTTCACTCAACAAGACCAAGCACGAGTTCTTTGTCTCTATATACACTGCAAGAAAATGCATGTTCTGTTCAACTATCTCGTCCTTGACGACTTTAGCACGTTCCATCTGTTTCACGATCTCCGTCGCTTATTAATAGCTTCATACATTCACTATTTATCACTTTCAAAAAAGGCGATCCGATCGAATGCTTGAGAACCGAGCACGACAAATCCTAGAGACGCTCAAGAAAACATACGATATGCCGAAATGGACAATATCACACGGCGATCCATTCAAAACTCTTATTGTGACAATAATCTCACAAAACACCAACGACAAAAACACGGCCAGAGCTTTCGAAAACCTTTCGAACAGCTTCAGAATAACGCCCGAAGCCCTAGCGAA
The DNA here is from genome assembly GCA_964536035.1 of uncultured Candidatus Bathyarchaeia archaeon. Classification (GTDB taxonomy): domain Archaea; phylum Thermoproteota; class Bathyarchaeia; order Bathyarchaeales; family Bathycorpusculaceae; genus JBGPAV01. Next base: position 2,298 of record CAZHWL010000049.1, read on the forward strand.
CATAAAAACAGAGCAAATTGAACGTTGCTTGAAAGTGGCTGGACTGTACAAAAACAAGGCTAGGGCAATAAAGCAAGTCTCGAAGATAATTCTCGATCAATACAACGGTAGCCTAAAACCAATACTGTCCCTGCCCCTCGAAGAAGCCAGAAAAACTCTTCTCCAATTCCCAGGAATCGGACCGAAAACAGCAGACGTTCTGCTTCTGTTCAGCGCAGAAAAACCGACAATACCAGTTGACACACACGTCAACCGCGTATCAAAAAGACTCACTCTAGCACCCGCTTCAGGAAACTACGAAACCATTCGACAGTCTCTGCAGGCACTCTATAAACCAAGAGACTATCTCGCCGTTCACGTACTGCTTATTCAGCATGGCAGAAAATTCTGTAAAGCGCGCAAACCCATTTGCACACAGTGTCCGATAAACACGCTTTGCCCATCAAGCAATCTAAGTGATAAAAGTGACTGAACTAGAAGAAACCGTTGCAAGATACTTTCCATACGCCCAAGTGAGGCCACACCAAGATGAGTTCATCAGCACCATCTACGAAGCTGTTGAAAACGGACGTTCGGTTCTTATAGAAGGAAGCAACGGTCTGGGCAAAACCATTTCGGCACTGTCCGCGTGTCTTCCGAAAGCTATAGACAAACGCTTCAAGATACTGTACGTGGCGAGAACACATCGCCAGCATGAACGAGTAATTGAAGAACTCGAAGCTGTTTCCAAGAAACAGCCAGTTTCAGGCATATCAATCCGCGGTCGCCATGAAATGTGCCTCAACGACATAGTGAGAGGAAATGACCTAGACGCAAGAGCTGTTATGGAAGTCTGTGAGCTACTTAAATCCAAAAACAGATGCGAGTATTTCTCAAACATTGAAAAACGCGAAGATGAATACTCAGATATTCAATATCAGGTATCGCTTCATCCTTGCAAAGCGTCAGAAGTTCGAAGAGTGTGCAGAAGAAGAGGCTTCTGCCCATATGAGCTTGTAAAATCTTCACTGGCGAAAGCAAACGTCATCGCCCTCAGCTACCTCTACGTGTTCGACCCAATAATTCGTGGTCCCTTTCTCAGAGGCTTAGAAACGCCGCTATCCAAAATCATATTGATAGTGGATGAAGCGCACAATCTTCCGGAAACAGCGGTTGACATCGCAAGCAGCCGTCTGTCTCTTCTCGCGATGAAACAAGCTGAGACAGAAGCAGCGAAGAATGATCACAAGGACATTGCAGATTTTGCAAAAACAGTTCGTGAAGAACTTGAGAAAATGGTGGGAAAAACCGCCAAACAAGAGTTGATTTCGCCAAGCATTCTAATAGATATAGCTAAACGAAAAGCCGGACTAGCCGACCCCAAAGCCTTCTTTGAACACATGCACGACACAGGAGTGCAAATCAGAAGAGAATTACTTAACGACGGCAAGTATCCACGCTCATTCATTTATTCAACAGGATATTTTCTGCTAAAATGGGTTGAAACCGCCGAAGACCCGTCATACGTGGACGTAATGAGCAGATATACGTCAAAACAAGGGGCACCCACGGCAAAACTAGAAATAGTAGCCTTGGACCCTTCTAAAATCACTGCCCCCGTATTCTCCCAAGTATATTCAAACGTCGTAATGTCTGGCACGCTCCAACCGTTAGAGGCGTACATGAAAATAACGAAGCTTCCTGAAGACTCGGTTACAGATGTTCTCCCATCACCGTTCCCAAGAGAACATATTCTTCCTATGATAGCCTGTGGTGTAACGACAGCAATGGAACAAAGAACACCTGAAATGTACAGCAAAATCACAAGACGCATAGAAGAAGTAGTCAAAAACACTCCAGCAAACACCGGCATCTTCGCTCCCTCTTTTGAAGTTCTCGGGAACCTGCTTGGTCACGGGCTGAAGAACGCATTAGACAAGCCGCTGTTTTGTGAATACAGACACATGAGCTCTAGAGAAAACGAGAAACTGGTCGCCGACTTCAAAGAATGCTCCAATCAGGATGGTGCCGTACTTCTAGGAGTCCAAGGAGGGCGATCCTCGGAAGGTGTGGATTTTCCTGGGGACGAGATGAACTCCGTAGTAATCGTGGGGGTTCCTTATGCCGAGCCAACGCCGAAAGTCAAAGCGCAAATCAGCTACTTTGAAAGATGCTTTCCTGGGCATGGGCGAGAATACGGATATGTCCTCCCAGCTATGAAAAAAGCCTCTCAAGCCGCTGGAAGACCGATAAGAACGCCTGAAGACAAGGGGGCAATGATATTTCTTGACTACCGTTTCGCTGCAGCTTACTGTCAAAGCTTTATGCCATCTTGGATACGCGATAACCTAAAAATCCTGCCTGATCAAGATGAAGTTATCTCCAGAGAGATTGATTCCTTTTTCAGAAAAGCTTGTTAAATGTGGTGAACTCTGCTTGGTTTTCTTCATCGAAGGAAGGAACCTCTTTCAAATTTTTGTCCAACTTTACTTTTCCTATTGACGCTGTGGCAATGGTCTCAGAGACAGAGGTCAAGAATTTCAAAGTCTTCCTCAGATAATCAATCTCCTGTATGACGCCTATTCCGAGAAACTTTCCGTCAGAGTTGTAAAGTCCAGCCAGCAATCCCTCTTCCTCACCTTTCCGAACAACAATAACTTTTTTCTTAGTAACCTCTTCAGCTTTCTTGAGGTTCTCCGTGTTGATCCAGCGTTTCTTGCCAATGATTATAGTGATCCTGTCACTCTGTTCGGCAATATGCAGCGGTTTCATTCCCAGCAGATCACAAATTCTTTTTGCCTCCTTGATGCTTTGTCGTGTTCGCGACAGACCGAGAAGGTCGCCATTCTCAATCTTCAACCAACCTAAGGGGAATGATAGCAATTTCGAGTTTCTGAGGTATTTCTGATATCCCAGCTCGCGTAGGTTCTTGCGTTTTTCTCTGCTCCTCTGGTTTATAATCTGTGGAGACTCAACAATGACTTTCTGATACTTTCCAAGAGTTGACAGCAAATTGGTCAGTTCATCTTTCTTTTGAATGCCTATTATTATGTCTGGATTAATTGTCTCAATAAGCTGCTGTTTGTAGTTGACTGCGTCATCGCCTTCAATCCATCCGTCACTATTCACCAAAACGTAGTCAAGATTGCTTTCAAGGGCTTCCTTCTTCAGGGAGACCATGGCTTCTTTCACTTTTTCGGTGACGCTGCTAGGTGAAGTTGTGCCAATGAATCGGGCATCTCTTGCGCGAAGATTGAACAAGTCGGTAAGGGGTTTCGTGACATAAGTATACGCAACAGTGCATGGCGGTCCAATATCCGACTGGCCCAAGTCTCCGTCCAAGACTGCAACTTTCTTTTTCTGAATCAGCAGCCTGTTCACTAAGTAAGTGCATAGACTAGTTTTTCCAGAGTCCGTCGTGCCCAGCACCATCGCGACGGCAGGTTTGCCTTGCACACCCAGAAGCTCTTCAGCTGCCTTAACCCATGATTGTGGGACAGTATTTCCTATAACCTCCTCAACTGTCGCTTTCTCAGCCAATGCTAGGTCAAAAGTGGTTGCTTCTTCTACAGCAAAGGGCAATCGTTTTCCTTCGCGTATGACAACTTTGACAGCTTGGCTTGAAGGGCTTACTGCGTGTCCGAAAATCTCGGTTTTTCCTGATATTACCGTGACCGAAGCTGGGCCTTCAATTAGTAACGTCTTGCCTTTTTCAACTGTTCGATTCATAGGGTCTCCTCCGTTGAAATGCTGATCCATTTCTCCCTGCTATTCTTATTGCCGAAGCTATATCTTTTAGTTCCCTTCGGTGTTTTGCTTCATTTATGTAACGACTTGTCCCTGCTTCCTCAACGCTCTCCAAAACCACGTTTTGAGGCAAAGCTTCATCCAGCGCCCGCATCAAATCCTCCTTTATTGCAGGAACTCCGTTCCCAATTTTTACCGTGGTAGAAGTGGTTGTTGCGTCGCTCAGATTCTTGAGAACTTTTTTTATTTTCTCTACGGCTTCTTCTACGCTGAAGCAGTTCTCGGCTTCAACTACTTTTCCGTCTGCTATAACGGCAAAGCCGAGCACTTTGCCCGGGTCGATACCTACGGTTAGCTTCTCATAGTATCTTTTCCCATAAGCTATCTGAAGCGCGCTGTTTATCATTGCTTCTAAGCCTTCTCCCTCTTTGTACACTAAGACATTTTCATGGTTTATTAGGTGTTTCTCTTTCTCAGTGGTCATGACAATCTTGATTTCGACTGGGACAGGCTCAGTTGGTGTTAAACTGAGGAACTGGATGTTTCTCTTTTTCAGTTCATTGACGATCAAATAGTAAGCTTTTCCTTGAACCGTGGCGACTGCAATCTCTGCGCTCATAAGTCTTTCCTGTCTACAAAGTTTCAAATGCCAAACAAATTATTAGTTCCGTGGCTTATATTAGTTGACGTGCATGCTAGTGCCATACAGGATTCCAACAGGATGCAAAACAATCGATAGAGTTCTAGAAGGCGGCCTCTCATCAAACAACATTAGCCTCGTCTACGGAGAGGAAGAGACAGGAAAAACAACGTTTGCACTTCAGTGCGCCGCAAACTGCGCAAGGCAGGGCTTCAAAGTTTTATTCATAGACTGCGACAGTACTTTCTATGCAAAACGGCTGTCCCAAATTGCCTCAGAAGAATTTGAGAAGATAGCGGAACAAATAATCCTGACAAGACCAACAGATTTCAGCGAGCAGACAATGATAATCGATCACCTGTCAGACTATGTGACTAAAACGTTTGGGTTGGTAGTCGTTGATACGATCACGTCGCTTTATCGTGCGAAGGTTTCAGAATCGCCGGGAAAAGCATTTGAGCTTAACCGTGAACTAAATAGGCAACTGGCTTCCTTGGCACAATTCGTCAAGATCCAGAAGATAGCGATCCTCATGAATAGCCAAGTTCGAACAGCCTTCAAAGAAGAAACTGTGAGCATTGAGCCTGTGGCTGAAAGAGTGCTGAAATTCTGGGCTGACGCAATAATTTGCTTGAAACCCACAGAAAATCCACAGATAATTAAAGCGATCCTAGAAAAGTCACCCGCAAAAGCGCAGCCTGCAATGTGTCATTTGAGGATAGAAGAATCAGGGTTACGAGAGTATCATATTCGGTGAGAGATGTAACCATGGATTTTGGACAATTGATAGTTAATGCAATATTATTTATATTTCCAGCCTACTGTGCAAATGCTATTCCCGTAATAGCTGGCGGAGGGCTTCCAATTGACTTCGGCAAAAAACTCCGCGATGGACAACCGATTTTCGGGAAAAACAAAACTTACCGGGGCTTCGTTTCAGGTCTGATCGTTGGAACACTTGTTGGGTTCGCTGAGACGATTCTGTTTCAATATCCTCCTCTGTTCGGTTTGTTTTTGTCGCTTGGAGCATTATT
>CAZHWL010000050.1:0-7661 GCA_964536035.1 uncultured Candidatus Bathyarchaeia archaeon
TACATCAACTACTGCAATCAGGGATTAAGAATTGACAAAAAAACGGGTGCTGTGCAACTTCAAACATGGCACGTCATTATTTCGCACGCAAGAAGCGACGCCATTTACCTTACTCGAGTTGATGCCATCATCCTTGACTCCATCTATCTTGTTGAGCCCGGCGGAAATGGCATCGTAATAGCGAGTTATTGCTCCTATCCCCTGATGATTCGAAACTGCCAAATAGACGAGTGCCACGAAAACGGCATAGTGCTGGATTTTGAGAATCCCTCGTCTCTCTGGTTGACGATAACAGATACGCAGGTAAAAGCTTACAAGTCATCAATTTACATGCGGAATGCACAGGACATAATAATTTCGTCGTGCCACTTAGCCGCGAGCCAACTCAGCACATCAAATCAGACAATAGCTTACATTCGGAGCGCCTATCGCGTGCAAATAAGCAACTGTCTAATCAAGAACCTCAGCAATCAAACGAGAAACTGCGTGGAGCTTTATAATTCAAGCTACTGCCACGTAACAAACTGTCAAATCGATCACTCAATTGGCGAAGCACCCGACATAGACTTCGCAATAAAAGAGACAGGAACCCAAAACAACAACAACCAAGTCACTAACAACATATGCATAGGCATCTCTGAAGGCCCTGTATTCACGTATGCCCAGAGCTCAATCAACGAGGGCAACTCATAAATTCCTTTGCCGAAGAAAGTATTTTTCCATCCTCAAAACTTGAGATGTTGACGATTGCTTGCTTCCAGTCTCAAAGCTCTTGTATAGCTGTGGAAAATGTGGATTCTGGATTCATAAGCTAGTTATATACTCACAGCCTACTTCTGTGCAACATCATTGGAGGACTACCGTTGAAGCGCAACATGACTCTTAAACAGAGAAAAGACGTGCAAGCTAAAATGGCCAAAGTGTTCAGGGAAAACATCAAAGATCTTTCGGCAGAATTGCAAAAAATAATGCTAGACGACCTTGTCACAGCCTTTCAAAATAGAATAAACGTGTTAATGCGCGCACAGGAGAAAAGGAGCTACTAACGCAGACTATTTAGGAAAAAGCCGTAGTTTGGATACATAAAAGCTTTATATGAAAAGGATGGTAATAAGGCGAAAAGAAGGATTGGAAATGAGACGCTCCAAGCTTGAAATGTATATCGATATACTCAAAGTTTTGGCACACCGCGGTCCATTAAAGCTAACTCACATCATGTATAAGGCTAACGTTAATTGTAGCGTTCTTAAGGAGTATCTTGACTTCTTGATTAAGCAGAACCTGGTTGAAGAGCGCACCATTGGCAAGCGCAGAGTGGTCTACGCCGTCACGCAGAGAGGCATAACCGTTCTGAAGTACTTCCGCGAACTTAAACAAGTTCTGCCGATCGTAGAAGAAGCGAGGAACAGGACACCCGTGCCATTTTAAACCTCCACTACCTTTTTGTAACCATAACAACATATCAAGCATCGCAATATTCTAGACATGAAACGCTGCTTTTATGCTCAAATGCGAACATATCCTATTGATGACCATGCTGGAACAAATAGCCACTATGTCTGCCACGTACACAGCGACTCTGCTCATAGCAATGACGCTGTCTATAGTCGTGCTCGGAGCCTACTTAGCGAAGACGAGTCAGCGTTGCAGGCATTCCATTCTGTAATAATTGTGTGTTTGTTTTCTGAATCCATATGCCCGCTTCTAACAGTTGTTTAGTAAGACTTAATAAACGCTAGGCTTCTAGCTTATTGTATACACGTAAAACAAGAGAGGAAACTGCAGTGGCTAACCAAGAGCTTGTAGGCAAAAAGCCCTTACAAGTCTTAGAAAAAATCAGAGAAAACCTCGAGAAACTAAATGAAAAAATGGAAGTAATGATCGAACTGCAAAAACACGACCGAAAAGACATACCACAACTCCCCACAGACACACCATTAGACGTGATGACTCTGCTCTCGATGCCTGATCATCTGCGGAAAACAGCCATGACCGTATGCCGTCTCGGCAGAGCCACAGCAGACGAGGTCGCTCAACAAACACACCGAGCCCGAGCCGTAGAAAGCGCATACCTAAACCAACTCGTAATAATGGGGCACACGAAGAAGGAAAGAAAAGGCAGAAAAGCCTACTTCTACGTGGAAAGAGAAAGCCAAGAGTGATATCCCTTGGGAAAAATCTTAGCCGTACACTCATACAAAGGTGGAACAGGAAAAACCCTGCTTTCAATAAACCTGTCCGCCAGCTTCGCCAAACAGGGCAAAAAAGTCTGCCTATTCGACCTAGACTTCAGAGCACCGAGCCTCGCAACACTATTAAAAGTCGGAAAAGCCGAACACTGGCTGAATGACTATTTGAACGGAACATGCGAAATCGACAAAGTCCTCATAGACCTAAGCGAAAGAATCAACAACAAAGGACACCTATACGTCGGACTAGCCAACCCAGCAACAGAAGCAATCCGCGACATGTCCGCCAAAGACAGAAAATGGGAAATGCACGCACTGGGAAGACTCCTCGCACTAAGAAACTCGCTGCTAAACGACAAGACTTTTGACTACATAATCTTTGACACCAGCCCAGGACTGCAATACTCATCGATAAACGCCATAGTAGCAGCCGACATCGTCGTAGTAGCCACAACATCCGACAGATCCGACGTTGACGGGACACGAAGAATGCTCCGAGAACTCTACGACCTGTTCGAAAAGAAAACCGAAGTGATCCTAAACAAAGTGCTAGACGCTTCCAGAACAGGAAAAGAGGAATTACAAGCACGAGTAAAAGACATCTACCAAGTGCCACTGCTAGGCGTGATACCCTGCTTTTGCGACGTTCTAAAAGCAGAAGGAGGCATCATCTTCGCTGCAGAAAAACCTGATCATCCCTTCACCAGGATACTCGATGAAATGACCAACAGAATCGATCACATGTAGCAAGAACTCTTCCTTAATGTTCAGCGATCTTGTTAACTAACATGTAGATCTTGCAAGCTTGGCATTTCTCGTATTCTTTTTCATCACACTGGTTGCAGATCATACGGTTAAGTTCCTTGATTTCAGAATGCATCAACATTCCACCACGTTCATCCAAAAACAATTAGGGTTTCCATAATATACCCCATATTCCGCTCTCGAAATATTTCCACACACAAGACTTATACAAAGCCCACGCAAACTTTACAACGCAAGGAAAACGGAGACAGAGATCAATTGAAAAGAACAGCAATCATCCTCGCAGGCGGCTCCTCAACCAGATTTGGACAAGACAAAGGGCTTCTGTCACTAGCAAACAAATCCCTCATCCAACACGTCCTAAACACAACCAAAGAACTTGTCGACGAACAAATAATCGTCGTCAACTCAAACACCAAAGCAGAAAACTACAAGCAAATCCTTCACACACAAGCAAACATCCTAATAGACGCAGAAACCATTCAAACACCCCTCATAGGAGCCTTCACAGGCTTTGAAGCTGCAGAAGGAGAGTACTCGCTCCTTTTACCATGCGATGTTCCATTTGTCTCAAAAAATGTCTTATCCCTCTTACTTGATCTATGCCCAAATAGGATGGCAGTTATCCCTCGCTGGCCAAACGGCTACATAGAACCCCTGCAAGCAGTCTACGCAACAAGATCAGCTTCGGAAGCTTCAAGGAAAGCCCTGAGCGAAGGAAAACTTCGGATGCAGACCATGATAGACAACTTGCACGGCGTACGCTACGTCTCTACACTTGTATTGGAACAGCTGGACCCAAACCTTGCAACGTTCTTCAACATAAACACTCCTCTAGATCTCAAAAAAGCTGAAGTCATGCTTGCACAGAAGAAAAAGTAGACGCGCTGATCCAATCCTTGGATTTTCAAGATTAACTGTGCATTTACTGATTGAAATTAACCCTTTAGTACTTGATGCTTCACGTATTGTTCAGTCTCACGGTAAAGCCTATTCAGGTCTTTTGAGGCGTGTGCAGTGCATAAAGCTCCGTTGTGCCCTGGCAAGAAGAAAACACCATTCTCAATAAGCCTCAGATCATATTCAACAAGTTTGTTCTTGTCTGCACTCGAAGCCGCAGCTGCATCCCTGACTTCCTTTCTCGTGAAGTGAATATTAAACAATGAACCTGCACCCGTGACTTTTACCCTAATATCGTGTGCTTCGAAGATACTTCGAAGCTCGTTTCTCACATTGTCGCCTAACCTGTTCAGCTTCCTCGTTATTTGCCCATCTCCCAGCCTATCTAACGTAGCCAAACCAGCCGTCATCGTTACCGGATTTCCAGCAAAAGTTCCCCCATGAAAAGAGTAGTCTGGACGCTTATGGGCAATCGAGTTCAACTTGTCCATGATTTCCCTCTTGCCGCAAAATGCTCCAATCGGAAAACCTCCCCCAAGAATCTTTCCCAGAACCGTAATATCTGGCACAACGCCAAAGTATTCCTGTCCCCCTCCAGGAGCCAGTCTGAAGCCAGTGATCACCTCGTCAAAAATGAGCAAAATCTCTTTCTCATTGCAATACTCACGCAGACCTTTCAGAAATTCTTTTTCTGCGGCTATGCCACCTCCTGCGCCCAGAACTGGTTCAACCACTATAGAAGCAACATCCTGGTTCTTTAGCCTCTGTTTAACCCCTGCTAAGTCATTGAACGGAAGAAGAATCGTGTCCCGAGTCACTCCAGCGGTGAGACCTGCAGATTCAGACAAGTCATAAGGATATTTGACGCCTACGTGAAGAGCATCGTAACCTCCATGCCATCCTCCTTCGAATTTTGCGATTTTTTCCTTTCCAGTGTAAGCGCGTGCCAAACGTGTGGCATACATGTTTGCTTCTGTTCCAGAGTTGGTGAATCTGACCATTTCGGCGCTTGGAACCATTTTGCAGACTTTTTCAGCCAGCTCCACTTCAAGCGCATGGGATGTTCCGTAATGGGTTCCCTCTTCCAGCTGATGCTTGACTGCTTTGATAATCTCGGGTGGACTGTGTCCCAGTATAAGCGCAGTGTGACCCAGCCAAAAGTCAACATAGTCATTTCCATCAACATCATAAAGCTTGCACCCCTTCGCCCTCGCTGTATAGAATGGGTAGGGTTCAAAGAAACGTATTCCGTAAGACACTCCTGCAGGCAAAACCTTCTGCGCACGTTCATATAGTCTCTTGGATTTGAGTGTCTTAGAGGAATATTTTGTGTTCGTCAGCAACCACCTTCTTGCTAGATTCTTCAGCTTTCACAATAACCCGCTTATTACAGTTTTCATGAGTATGCCAAGTCTGTATACAAAAGCATCAACGGATTGCCTTGAAAAAGTTGAGAACTGTTAAAACCTGATGCTGCCACATTGCAAAAGACAAGAGGCTTCATCGACTTGGCTGACACGTTGATAATCGACAGATTCCACGAGTTCGGCGGCAAACATTGCGAAACCGCTTCGCTAAAGAAACTTTTAGATTTTCAAGGATTACCCATTTCTGAAGAAATGCTTCTTGGACTAGGCGGCGGCGTAGGCTTCATCTACTGGCACATGCGAAAGATGCCTTCTCCATTCATTGGCACACGCTACAGTAAGGGCGAAAATTTTCTTGTGACAATCTGCAAACGTCTAGGCGCAAGAGCGACCGTAATAGAGACAAGCAGTCCAAAGAAAGGATACGACGAGCTGAAAGCAATACTCAAAACTGGCGATGCTGCAATCTGCTACGGCGACATGGCATATCTACCCTACTTTGCCCTTCCCGAAATTGCCCACTTTGGCGGCCATGCCTTCGTCGTGTTCGGACTTGATGAGAAGAACGGCGAAGTCTATGTTTCCGATCGTGCGTCTAAACCTGTCAAAGTATCGCTTGAAGATTTGCAGAAAGCAAGAGGTTCACGATTTCCACCCTTCCCTCCCAAACATAAACTGCTCAAAATTGAATATCCGCAAAAGATTGCACGCCTTGAGCAAGGCATAGTCGAGAGCCTTAGAGATTGCTATATGAATATGCTGAAGCCGTCCATCAGAAATATCGGATTAGCAGGAATGCAAAAATGGGCTGACACGGTTATGAATTGGCCGCAGCAGTTCAAAGGATCAAGTCTCTGCAGTTGCCTTTTCAACGCGTTCTTGTACATTGAGATCGGCGGTACAGGCGGCAGCGCTTTCAGAACAATGTATGCAAAATTTCTTGAGGAAGCAAGCATCATTCTAGATAACCCTGATCTCCGTAATGTGGCTCAGATGTTCCGAGAATCTGCACAAGCCTGGAGCCAAATTGCCCTGTCCGCTCTTCCCAACTCTTGGTCAACTCTCAAAAGAATTAGAGAATTGACAATTGAGAAAGATGCACATTTTCTGAAACAAGAACCCAACGCACTAAAAAAGATGAAGCATGTCAATTCTGAGATGAACAACTTGATGGAAAAAGCTGCTGTTGAACTGCATACAGATGATGTGGAGCCTCTATTGAGCAATCTGCAACAGAATATTCTTGCATGTCACAAATTGGAGAGTCAAGCTTTCCACGAGTTGAGTCGAATTATCAATAATCGAGGTAAAAGAAATGTCTGAAAAAATCGTTCTTGATTTTCATCCGCTGACACGTGAGCGATGGCCTGATCTCGAAATACTCTTCGGAAAACGTGGAGCATGCGGAGGATGCTGGTGCATGTATTGGCGATTGAAACGCTCACAATTTCTTGCACAGAAAGGCGAGGGCAACAGAAACGCTTTGAAGGAAATTGTGGACTCCAACCAGATCCCGGGGCTTCTAGCATATTCTGGAAAGGAGCCTGTCGGCTGGTGTTCCGTCGCGCCGCGTGAAGCGTTTCAAACATTGGAACGATCACGCATCCTTAAGCGAGTTGACGATGAACCTGTTTGGTCCGTCGTGTGTTTCTTCGTTGCAAAATCCTTCAGAGGTAAAGGTGTCACAGTTGTGCTGTTGAAAGCTGTCCTTGATTATGTGAGAGACAAAGGCGGCAAAGTCGTTGAGGGATACCCTAATGAGCTAGGAACCAAACTGCCTGACGCTTTCGTCTATACTGGCCTAGCTTCAGCCTTCCGCAAAGCCGGATTCACTGAAGTAGCTCGGCGATCAAAATCCAGACCAATCATGAGATGCACCTTGAGGAAATGACAAAGGTGCCTCGTCAGTTCTTTAAATTTTTCAAGAGCAACTTTCGAGCAAACACCTGCTACCGAAAAGCTTATAACAAATACATAAAAAGCTGTCACAATTGCGCCTTTTAATGAAAACTAGTGGTGTTGTATATATGAGCATTGAAAAAGAAATGATAATTGCCCTCCTTGGAGAGACCCAAAACGGACCAGTTTCACATGAAACGATCAAAAAACATGCAAAGATGCCGCAGCAAGTTGCCGAAAAATTGCTTCAAACACTGCAAAAAGCAGGCTTAGTTTATGTGAACCAGGACAGCGTCGAAGTCAACACTCTGCAACGGTTCAGATTAGCCACACGCGCTCTTAGCTTGGGCGCAGACATGGAGCGAGTAAGCAGTTTTTTGCAATGGCAGGAATTTGAAACAATGGCGGCTCTTGCTTTAGAACAGAACAGATATGAGATAATCCAAAACTTACGCTTCAAGTACAACGGGCGAAGATGGGAAATCGACGTCGTTGGATGCGCAAAGTCTATGATTCTTTGCATTGACTGCAAACACTGGCA
>CAZHWL010000051.1:0-7457 GCA_964536035.1 uncultured Candidatus Bathyarchaeia archaeon
CAAAAAGCAAACATCTTAGCTGAACACATAGAGGAGGCTATCAAAACCATGCGCGATCGACGCTGTAGTAGGAGAAGAAATGGCTTTAAGCATTCAACGAGAGCTTTGGCCATCCCTGTGACATACCTTATACTTTTCGCTTCATTGATCGCGCTGATTTCAGCAACATACAGTTACGCAGTAGTCAAAATAGGAACCAAAGGCGCAGTGCTCAGAGCGTCAGTGGCTAAACAGAATATGCTGCTTCTTGATGATGCCATACATTCTGTTGCTTGGAGCTTCGGGGCGTCAACAACTGTCTTTATGGATGATTGCGGCGGCAACTTTCACACGCTCACTTCTGCAAAAAATCTTTCGATCAACGTCACCGATGGGCAGACGTTCAACGAAACTGTTTTCAACAGCTCAATCGGCAAGGCCTATTACGAACTTGACTCCTCAGAATCCAGCTATAATGGACAGTTTATCAAAGGCGACGCTCGAACAATAATAAATCAAAGCTCATTCACGCAAACCCAACTCTACTCTGACACCGAAACTTCAAAGGAACTTGTTCTCTGCTATCGACCTTCAGTCACAATTGCGGCAGTCGGAACTTACAATGGAAAACCATTGAATCTGATCCGCATAAACATAATCAACCTCAACCTATCCCAAAACATCATGCTAAGCGGTAGTCTCCATCTGCGAATTACCTCTCTGAACGTTTCCACTTCTTCAAGGCTGTATGAATTTAGCCAGCAGATCTCGTCCCTTGCGCTGACTTCATATCTTGATGAAGCCGCAAACAGCGTGTGGCTTCCAATAGCCAGCAATGAGGAAGGTGCCGCTGTAACGTTAGAAATTTTCGTGTGCAATATAACGGTTCAACATGCGGAGGTGTAATACTTGCCGTCAATCCCGCCGAGTTACCTTTACACTTTCTTCGCTATGCTCGCAATCAGCAGTCTTCTCGTTTTCTCCTTCATCGCATACACTAACACCGTTCGATTCTCATCAGAAATCCAACAGCTCAAAAGACTGATCGACACAATCGCAGCCAAAAGCACCAATCTGATAACACTTACGCTCTTAACAAATGCAACATCCGAAGATTCTGTGCAAATGCCCACCATCGTGGGTAGCAGACAATATTGGCTGCAGCTCCACAATAGCTCTACCATTGCTTGGATAGAAGCCGGCTTTGGAAGCATAGCGATGGAAAATGCAGGTTTGAATGTCTACCTGCCAAAAGAAGCCATTGCAGAAGGCACTTATATTGCAGGCAATGGTGCCGCGCATCTAGTTTGTGATTTCAGAAATGGGACTCCATACATCAGGCTTGAAGGCTCGAATGCAGGTGAGTAGAATGAAGTTAGGAATGAAATCAGCAAAAAACAAGCAGCAAAATGAAACCCTAATGGAAGAAGCTTCACGCAAAGAGAGCGAAGTAATAGACTTCCTCGACATCAAGAAATGGAGCGTTCCAGAAGGACACGTGGAAGTCGAATATTACCCGCTTAAACCTCCTTTCTCCTACGCAGCCGTAGTCCAGAATGAGGAAACTTTGGAGTATCTCTACATACTGGACGAGCTTCCATTGAACAGAAGTGAACGGGACGGCTACTTCAAACTTAGAAACATTCTCGAGTTCGAATTGCAGGCTCCTGAAGCAGAGGAGACACTTGCTGAGTCTTTTAGGAGACAATTGCCTGAAGTACTTGCCAAACACAAGGGAATCTTCGGCGGAATCCCAGAAGTCGGAATGCGAAAAATCCTCCACACCCTTGAGAAGGACATAGTCGGCTACGGAAAAATCGATCCGTTGATGTATGATGAGAACGTTGAAGACATCGGATGCGGCGGCGTCGGAAAGCCTCTCTTCCTCTGGCACAGAAAATACGAGAACATAAAAACCAACGTAATCTTCAGAGATGAACAAGACCTTGACGATTTCATAATGCGCGTCGTACACAAAGCAGGCAAACACGTAAGCATAGCTTTTCCAATAGTGGACGTGACCCTACCTGAGAAGCATCGTCTAGCCGTCTCATTTGGAAAGGAAACAACACCTTCTGGAACGTCCTATACGATAAGAAAATTCCGCAAAGACCCTTTCACAATCGTGGATTTGATTGAAAACGAAACCATCGACGAAAGCATCGCCGCCTACCTATGGCTTCTGATGGAAAGCAAAATGTCAGTCATGATCATTGGAGCAACAGGCGCAGGAAAAACTACGGCGTTAAACGCTGTTGCATGCCTCGTCAGACCCAATTTCAAGATAATCTCGGTGGAAGAGGTTGCTGAAATCAACCTGCCTCATGAAAACTGGACCTCGACAATCGCACGCTCAGGTTTCGGAACAGAAGGCGAAGGCGAAATCACACTTTACGATCTGATCAAATCTGCCGTCAGGCACCGCCCTGACCTCATCCTAGTAGGCGAGGTTCGTGGTGAAGAAGCGTATGTGTTGTTCCAAGCATTGGCAACAGGCCACGGAGGTCTATGCACTCTGCACGCTGAGGATGTTGATACGGCCATCAAGAGGCTCACGCAACCTCCGATGAACATTCCCTCTTCGATCATTCCGCTCATGAACTGTGTCATAAACGTGAAGCACGTTCGTACTCCTGTCTTCTTGGAGTCTGGAAAACGACTGGCCAGCAGGAAATTTACAAACATAGCTGAAGTTAGAGACGCAAGCACACTTCAAGAAGTTTTCACTTGGAACGCTTCAACAGACACTTTCCAGGAAAACCTTGCAGGAAGCTACCTACTAAAGAAGATGGCTGCGAGTCTTGACATTCCAGTTGAGAAGCTTATAGATGAACTTGAGTATCGTAAGAGAGTCCTGCTGTACATGGTTGAACGCGGCATCCGAGACTACAGAAGCGTTAACAACATTCTGAGCAAGTATTACAACAACCCTCAGCTTTTCCAGAAAGAGTTTTTGGAAAAACCAAAGTGGTGAAAATAGTGCAGACGAAACTCAAGGGACCCAAGATATTCGGGAGCCTGATCAAACGTTTTGTTGACCAAGATTCAAGCGAGCTTGGTCGCGAATTGCCTTTCGCTGCACTATTGTTCACTTTGCTAGCTGCAAGCGGCGTAACCATCTATGAAAGCTGGAGAAAGCTCTGCAACATAGACTTGTTGCCCAAATTCCAGAAAGAAGCACGCGAAATAGTGAGACAGGTAGAGATTTTGGGCTACGACCCGCTCACAGTCATGTTCAAGCATGCTGAAAAGACCAAATCAAAGACCTACCGTGAATTTCTCCTCGGCTACGTTTCCTCAGTGAGGAGCGGTGGCAACGTAGTCAACTACCTCAAAAGCAAGCTACGTTCAATATTTGACAACGAAAGTGCTGCATCCGTTCGCTCGATCGAGAAACTTGGGACTCTCGTTGAGGCTTATGCAGTCATGCTAATTGTGACGCTCTGTTCATACATACTCTTCATCATATTTTCGACAACATCCGTCTTCGAACCGATGAAGCTCAGCGGAACACCAAGCCTCTCTCCAGACATCGTGTGCATACTCATATTCTTCGTCACACCGATGATCTCGATATTCTTCATGATAATCGCGCACATGGAGAGAAAAAGCTACCTAATAGGCGTCAACCAACCATACAAAGCTGCGATACTGCCGGCGATTATAGTAGTAGCCTTAACCGCTGTCATGATTCTCCTGCCTCCTCTCCAATTCTTGACAGCGCCACAAACATTCCCAACGGTCATCACAGCATGCCTCATTGCAATATCAATACCACCATCAATAGTGTACATACGAATATCAAAAACCAACAATGATGCTGAAAACGCCATACCAAGTTTCCTCCGAGACGTAACAGAAGCTAGAAAAATCGGTCTTTCACCCGAGAAAAGCATAGTACACGCTGCAAAACGAACGGGTTACGGAAGCTTCTGTCAAACACTCAAGCTAGTAAGAAGTCAGATGGAGTGGGGAGTCTCTCTAAGAAAAATATTCTTGAACGTTAGGCAAAAAGTTCAAACGTGGCCTGTGCTCGTCAACTTCTTCATTTTGGTTGAGACAATTAAGATAGGCGGCGGCTCAGCCATTGCACTGGAAACCTTAACCGAGTACAGCGAAAAACAGAAAGATGTTGACTCTAACAAGAAGTCACTTTTGAGACCCTACGTTATCTTGGCTTTCATCTGGAGCGTTCTCATAGCTATGACAACAACGATGGTGGCGACAACCGTTTTCGCCGTGACACAGATGTCGCTTCCTGGCACAACAGCCGTGCCTTTTCAGATCATGGAAAGCCAAATAAACCTCTTCTCGACGGGCATAATCTTTCAATGCTGGCTTTCCGGTTTCTTCGTAGGAAAAGTGAATGAAGGCACTTTTGCCGCTGGTTTCAAGTATTCAGCTATGCTGGTGCTGACTGCCTATGCGTCTTTACTGGTTTCAGGACAACTCATCGGAGGATTGTACGGAGCCGTTGCTACACCGAGCTGAGAGAGCGTGAACCGAGAATGCCTGCCGTATCTATCGACACTTTTTTTGCATGTGCTCTTATGATCATCGTCGTAGTTTCAGCTATGGCTGGAACTTCGAAGCTTCTTTCACCATACCTAAGCAATCCTGCGGATGAAGCAGCAGATAGAAGATACAGAGAGATCGCACAGTATATTCTGATTTATAGCGGAAAGCCTGAGAACTGGGGGCAAACGAGTGAGACAACACCTGAAGCTTTCGGTTTAGCAAATGCAGTTACAGACAACCTGTACGATCTCGATGTTGACAAGGTTTCGCGGCTCAATAATGAAAACGACTATTCGCTAGCATACGCAGACATATTCACGTCTCTAGGATTCTATGATGTGTCAATCAAAATCGAGATCGCCACAATCTTTGAACTCAGCATTAACCTAACAGCAACGTTCGAATCTGCAACTGAAGCCACTTACCAATTCGAGATTCTCACGCAGAAAGACGGATCACCAGTTCAATCAAACCTCAAATGCTACGTCGTAGCTGAGAATTATCTAGACGCCACTGACTACACCTACTCAGACGGTGAACACCATCAGAACATCACTCTTTCGAGTAGTATTAATGGACCCGCATTGCTTGCGGTCATAGCAAGAAGCACATACAACCCACACGCATTCTGTTTTGGCGGCTATTCCTTCGCCCATCAATCTTCAGAACCAGAATCTCCCGGCACTTACTGCAGATTAAGCCCATTGAATCATACGTTGAATGCCCGAGCGATGGATTCTAACGTTAGTCTCTCAACGGCTTACGCATTCACGTTCTATCATAATGCAACTCTGACACAGTTGGCTGCAAATAATGAATCTGTTGTGTACGAAATCCCACAATTCGCTGACATGAGCCCTGTAATACTTGTCACAACCGGATGGAACTCAACCATTTTCTTCGAAGAATGGACAACATATCCCCAGATTCCCCTGCACATAGGTGCGAACTTTGATGCTCAGACTCTTTCAGATGTTCACGTCTATTCTTTCTTGATCACTATCGATTCGGTCATGTACAGGTGCATAATTAGCATAGGAGGACCTGAGACATGAGAGCTGCGAACAGAGGCCAAATCAGGATAATTGAAGCCTTCTTCGCCATGCTCATTGTCTTTTCAGCCTTTGCCGTATCTGCAAATCTGACGATTACGCGGAACTCGGTGAACCGCGCAGATTTGGAATCTATCGGGTTAGGCTCCTTGATAAAGCTAGATCAAGAAGGCGTCTTGAGTTATTACTTGGACCAAAGAAATTTCTCAACACTACGTGAAGCACTTGACCTTGTTTTGCCCACAGGTGTACTCTTCAATATGGCAGTTTATGACAGAAATCTGCAGTTGCTCAATGAGCAAGCAATCACAAATGGTGGATTCAGTAGTGAAGAAGTAGTCTCTGTGGAATACCTGTGCGCAAGCCAAGACGCGGTTTACCGCTGTTATATTATTCACTTACAGCTGGCGATGGCTTGATGAGAGAGCACAAGAAATCACTGAGAAGAAATTGCTCTGGACAGCTTCTAATAGTTGCTGCTTTGGCCATTGCGCTTTTGATTTCTTCAACAACAGTCTATGTTTATGAAGTATCCAAGGAACCAGTCACAGATGAAAGCAAGCAATTGTCTCTTTATTTGCCCGGCCTAAAACAGAGCACAAGAAAGACTGCTATCAGTTCGTTGGCCAACATATCAAAGGGAGGCGAAACCGCTGTTTTTGAGACAAATCTAGCCGAACTATCTGATAACATGTTGAGTCTTGATTTTGGAATATGCAATTTGGCTTACACTTCACTCAACGAGTCATCATATGACTCGGGAATACTGCTATCTTGGAACAAAACAGATACAAACATTTCAGGCGCTTATGCGAATTTCACACTCAACATATACGGCATTAATTCCAAAATCTCAACACAATATTCAGTCAATATAACAACGACACTTTTTCTGACAAGTATCGCTGTCAACACTGACACCGCGAAACATGTAAATCTTACCTGCAATGTTTCAAATGAAGACAAGCCTGCATCTGCAGAAAGCTTTGTGGCATATTTCGAAGAATCTGGGATTTGGACAAAAATCGAGAGTTCAGCTGTCCTTCAAACGGACTATGGAAACGGCACATATTCTCTTGACTTCACTGTTCCGTTAGAATCTACGCAACTTTTGCTGCAGATGAATGATCTGCGAGGAATACAAGTTCAGGCAAAATGCGATATCACTTGATTTCACAGCTTCAAATCTCTTAAATACGCAAATATCCTCATTTTCTAAAGCGGTAGGGAACTGACTTAGATGACAGAGAGAAACGTTTGCCGTCACCTCTTTACACTGATCAAACTGGCTGAAATGGGAGCACACAGAAGGACAGCAAAGATTTCAACAGAATACTTGGCGGCAAAGCTTAGCACATCTCAGCAAACTGCCTCACGATATTTGATCGAGCTTGACAGCATGGGCTGGGTTGAGCGAACCATAACTGCTGAAGGCTGTCTAATACGGATCACTGAATCAGGCGTGAAAGAACTGCAAAAACTCTCTTCAAGACTGCGTTTCCTGATGGAAGCAGAGTATCCGCCTTCCATAACTCTTGAAGGAACAGTTTTTACAGGCCTAGGCGAAGGAGCATACTACATCTCGAAAGAACAATACCGCAAGCAATTCATTGAAAAATTGGGCTTCGACCCGTATCCTGGAACTCTAAATCTTAAGCTCACAACAGATTACGACATAAAAACGCGCAACGAGCTGGAAGCTTACCCAGCGATTGAGATTGAAGGTTTCACAAGCGAAGACCGCACGTTCGGACCAGTAAAATGCTACCCATTAATAATAGAGAATAAAGCAAAAGGAGCATTGATCTCAGCAATGAGAAGCCATTACGACGCTTCTGTGCTGGAAATAATCGCGCCTGTTCCGCTTAGAAAATCGCTGAAACTTAAAGACGGACACAAAGTAAAGGT
>CAZHWL010000052.1:0-7302 GCA_964536035.1 uncultured Candidatus Bathyarchaeia archaeon
TTCTCTTTCTTTGGAAATACAATAAAATACTTAATCATCCAATCTAGTGAGCACAGGTGCTGATTCTATGACGTCTCTGAAGAGTGTATTGAGAGAAGTAAAAAACGAACTGAAAGAAAAAGAGGAAATCAGAGAGAAAGCTCACAACGATATGCGGAAGGCAACAAGCCTTTCAAAACAGACAATACTTTTAATCCATCAAAAAAAGGAAAAGGAAGCAAAGAAACTAGTAGAAAAAGCCAAAGAGATCCTCTTGAAACTCGGCAAAATATCTGAAGAATATCCGGAAATAGTTCACGGCGGCATGTTCAACGCGGCGCTACAGGAATACTCTGAAGCAAACATACTCCTCAAACTCGTTGAAGAATCCATATTTGTGACACCAAAGGAAATAGGCGTACCATCAGTCGACTACGTACTTGGCCTAGCCGACGTCATCGGAGAGTATAGACGGTTAGCGCTCGATGCACTACGCGAAGGACACGTACAAAAAGGCGAAAATTGCTTGAAGCTAATGGACGAAATCTACGTCGAACTCATGGCATTGGATGATGCTTACATGTTGGTTTCAGGACTTAGAAGAAAATGTGATGTTGCAAGAAGAATCATTGAAGCAACCCGCGGAGACATAACACAAGAAGTGAGAAGAAGCGCACTCGAAAAGCAGCTAAGCCACATCGAGAAGCTAGCCAAGAAAAGAACATGATTCCCAAGATATTATTGAGTAGAAACCCATGTCTATACTCTGCCAAAAACGGACATTTTCAGTCAGGAAGGCACGCAAAGCACAAATTCGATTGGCGAAAAAGCTGATTCTCGAAGACAGACTACCAAGCAAGATCAGACGAGTGGCAGGTGTTGATGTTGCCTATGCGAAAAACCTTTCGATTGGAGCGGTGGCAGTTATGGATTATGACTCTCTTAAGCTTGTAGAGTCGCAGACAGCTGTCTGCGAAACCCAGATTCCATATATCCCCACGTTGCTGTCGTTCAGAGAAATACATCCGACTGTGATGAGCATTAGAAAGTTGAAAACTCAACCAGACTTGTTCTTAGTTGACGGACAAGGTTACGCTCACCCCTATCGCTGCGGATTTGCTAGCCATCTAGGCTTAGTCATAAGGAAGCCGACAATCGGAGCTGCGAAGAGCAGACTTTTAGGCGAAACAGTAAATGCTCCAACGGAAGAAAACATCACCTTCCTCAAACACAAAAACGAAATCATCGGAGCCGCAGTTTCAACTAGTCATGGCAGCAAACCAGTCTATGTCAGCACAGGACATATGGTTTCACTGGACACCGCCATAGAAATTATCAAACATTGCACACAGAAGAACAGGATACCTGAACCTCTGCTAAAAGCTCATGAAATAGCTACAGAGGAGAAACGAAAAAGGCAATATTCAATAAGCGAGTAACGAAGAGAGAGTGAAGCAAGTTGCTACACCCAAACTTAAGGAAACTGGCCAGCAAAATTCAAGACAAGAAACTTCGAGAGAAGACTATCGATCTCCTAGAAAACCCGTCGTTTGAGATCAATGGAAAAAAGCACAGTGGACTTTCTCTCAATGTTTCGCCTGCAGGCCGCTCACACCATCATTGTTACCCAGGAGGGTTCATAGAACACGTTCTCTCAACCACGAACATAGCATTAGCGATTTGTGATTCAGTGGAAAATATCTATGAAGGCAAAGTTAATCGAGATCTCGTGTTGGCCGGCACGTTACTTCATGACATTTGCAAGCCAGCCACATACTTGATTACAGAAAACGGTAGCTATGACTCAACACACCTAGCTGATTACTTGGATCATCTGTCCCTTGCAACTTCGGAACTCAGCCGAAGAGACTTCCCAGTAGAACTGATCCACATTGTTGCCGCTCATCACGGAAACTATGGTCCTATCAGACCTAGGACGGTTGAAGCTCTGATCGTTCATCTAGCAGATCTGGCAGATTCAAGGTTAAATGGCGACGTCTTGAACGCGGCAGCGTATCTTGCTAGAAAGACGATTGGACAAGAACTGCGTGGATTAAATTCGAAGGAAGCATTCGAAATAGTCCACTCAAAAGCTACCGAGGATTGGGAAGGCGTAGCAAAAACCGTCGAGAAAATAAAACGGAAAAGAACCACGCATAAAACTAAATAGCTGTACGCTATGAGATTGAAAAAGTGAATATTATGACAGAAATACCCTTCGAAGAATTTCAGAAACTAGACTTGCGCATCGGAAAAATCCTAGAAGCAAACCAGGTCCCTGGCTCAAGAAACCTCATAAAAATGATTGTGGATTTCGGAGATGAAAAAAGACAAGCAGTTGCAGGACTATTGCAATATTATAAGCCAGAGGAACTTGTAGACAAGAAATGCGCGTTTATCCTGAATCTTCAGAGAAGAAAACTGATGGGAATAGAAAGCCAATGCATGGTCTTCGCCGCTGAAGACAGCAAAGGCAACGTCGTACTATTACAGCCAGAGAAAGACATCACTGAAGGCAGCAAAATCCATTAATGCCACCAGACTGGCTTTCAACTCAACAGTTTCATTATAGCCTCTGCTTTCTCGTCACTGCCGACAATGTAAGTTATCATTTCCCGATCCAGATCAAGCCACTTCGCAAGCCCAGCCGCCATTTCAACATTATTCTTGAAAATTATCTTCAAATAGGGCAGAATCTCTCTTGAAGCTCTAAAAGCGGAAACATGACATCTTCTCTTGATTTTTTGTCCAATACTCGACTGCATTGCTCTTTCGCTTCTAGACCGAGACAGCATTTGAATGCGACTTGGAAACTTGAAAGGTATCCAGCCAGATGTCTTGGAGTACTGGCGAGCCATCGCCACGCCGGCAGTCATGTAGTCAATAACGTAGCGTGTAAAACTCCAGTCGTGTGCGGCACGTATTCTCCCCCTGTACAAGTCTGCGGTTGAAAGAGCGTCCATCGCTTGTGCTAAATCATGTGGATCAGTGAAATGGTCAGGAATGTTCTCATAAATCCACTCAAAAAGCATATCGATGTCAATGTCAGCCATGTTGACTGCTTGTTTCGCGCTGGCGCAAGTCTTGCCATAGATGATCATCTTCAGAACATTAAAAATTGTGTCCTGCCTATCTCTGTACCCGAGCCAAGAAACATCCTCATAGCCTAGCTTCTTTTTGCCTTGAGCCAAAGCTTGAAGGTCATTCACCGCAGATCGCACGTCACCTTCAGAGCGCTGCGCAATAAACTTCAACGCGTTTTCATCAGCTTGGATGCCTTCAGCTTCACACATTCCTTTCAATAATTTCGCGACTTCTCCAATAGGCGGCTTCTTGAACTCCAGCAAAAGACAGTAGATACGCAAGTTCGTGAATTTAGGATCATAAGCACTGTTTGCTATAAGAATAATTGGACACTGCGCGGCTTTGACAACTTCTGTTATTGCTTTTACTCCGCCCTTGTCCGCTGTTCCAGTTAATCCGTCAAGCTCGTCCAGCAAGACTATTCTTCTTCCGCCAAACAGTGAACCAAACTGCGAGGCCAGTCCAGCGAAGCGATTCACGGCATCTTCAGTTCTGTAGTCACTTGCATTTTTCTCCACAAGCTCCATTTCCAGATCATTAGCTAAAGCCTCAACAGTTATGGACTTTCCAACTCCAGGAGGCCCATATAAAAAAGCAGCTCGCTTGGAAGGCACGCCTTTGCTCCATGCTTTAACCCAATCGGCAAGCTTCTGAATGGTTTCTCTATTTCCGATAATCTGGTTTAAAGATCTTGGTTTGTGTTTGACGACCCAAGAAGCGTACAAAAGTCTGCACCTAGTGTGCCTTCTTCAATTCAGAACCAGCTTCAACAAGTCTCGCTAACAACGCGCTTAGCTGAACCTCTTCGTCTGCACCTTCGACAAGCCTGTAGTCGACTTCGCCTATAATGCCCGCTAGTTTTATGCGCCAAAGCTCAGGAATGTCAGCTTTGAAGACTTCTGAATGAATCTGACGTATTATGTCGCTACCAGCAACGCCATATTTTTGAATCATGTCACGTAGCTGTTTTCGGGATTCAATGAAGTCGCCGTCCAGGGCGGTCTTCAACATCTTTTGCACGTCAGCTGGACTTGCTTTTCCCGCAATCGAGTAAACGCTTTTGGCGTCTATTGGCTTCTCTAAAGATGCAGCTGCCTGCAGAGTGTTGATAGCCTTTCTGAGGTCTCCGCTACAGACTTCAAAGATGGCGTCTAAACCGTCGACTGTCAACTTGATTTTCTCTTTCTCTGCTATCTGATTTAGATACTCATCTTGTTCTTTTCTGGGCAAGTAAGAGAATCTGAAAGGCGCACATCTTGACTGAATCGGCTCGATAATTTTTCCGCTGTAATTTGCGCACATGATGAACCTGCATGTCGCAGTATACCGCTCCATCGTCCTCCTCAAAGCCTGCTGAGCATCTGAAGTCATGTTATCCGCTTCATCCAAAATCATTATCTTGAAGGGGATTTCACCAATAGACTTCACTCGGGCAAAGGTTTTCACAGTTTCTCGTACAACATCAATGCCTCTTTCATCGCTCGCGTTTAACTCCATCATGTGCTCTCTATACGCATCACCATAAAAATCTCTTGACAAGCATAGTGCTGCGGTCGTCTTCCCTGTTCCAGGCGGACCAGCAAAGATACAGTGCGGCACGTTCCTTGCTTTAACAAAGCTCTTGAGGCGATCAACTATCTCTTTCTGGTCAACTATGCTCCCCAGTGATTTTGGCCGGTATTTCTCAGCCCACATTTCAAAGCTCAATGTTGGAAACCCTCTGAGAATCTATTTAGTTGGTTAGCTAATAAATGCTTACAGCGCTAGAAAATGAGCAACCGCGCTCCTCGAATCTGAGATACGTGCTTGGCCAGAATAGGAGGAATCAAGGTAGGCCTATTCCTCTTCCAAGAACCCTGTTAAGAACACGGCATATTCGCAAGGATGTTCATTCTTGAGCAAGGACTTGATGATCTTTATCTTTGCCTTCTTTCCATGTGAAACTCGCAAAAGGATATAATCTATCGTCTTCTTGCGAAGATTACAAAGCCACGTCTTCTGTCCAGATTTAACCAATTTGTAGTACGGGCATGTCTTGTACTTGAGCGTGAAGCCTCCCTCGAAATACTCGATTTCAACTTCTGTCCCCATTTCGCGGTATATTTCGATGAGCCTATCTCCAACCTCTTTTATGGTCCATGGATAATCTTCTGGAAACATTTGATCAAGCTGCTCTTTTATCAATTCAAAAGCTTCATCACAGGAATTTGCAGACATTTCGCCTATCAGGCTCTGCATTATCTTCTTTGTGGGCACAGGTTCAAGGACTGGTTTCTCCAATGGTTTGAGCTTGAAGCTCAATAGGTTCTGGAAAACCGTCGTTGAGATTTCGTATCCAAGTTCTTTGAACAGGGATTCGATGAAAGTACGTTGGCTACTGGTAACTAGAAAGTCGATTTTCTTGAAAATTATGGTAAAATGCTCATCATCGACAAACCTGATTTCAGCATCAGGCTGCATAGATCCTAGGTTCTTGAGGATAAGTGTTTGAGACAGCTTTTTGATTTTCCCCGGGTCATTTCTTGCAAGTAGGCGGACGGCACTGGCAACCCCAACGCCCATATTTCGGTATATTTCAGAGAATCGCTCCTTATTAGTTTCGTAGACTTTGGAAGCAAAAGAGTTGAAAACTTCTCTTGGAACTGGCATAACGTCTAGGAATTGCTTGCCTACGGTTTGATAGAGGCTAAGCTCAACCACTTGGTCAAGCAGGCTTTGATCTTCCAAACCGACGAATTGGATCGTGAGATTGACTGACGTGTGTTCAGCGGAGTATTTCGCAACTTTCCAACCACGGGTCGCAAATATGATTGACAACACTAGGATCGAAAGTTTGGCGACTGAAGGCATAGTTGCTTGAAAAGACAAATCCAGAGTCTTCTCATCAACTTCTTGCAGTATCTTTGCTTGCTTAAACCAGTTCATTTTTATGAACGCAGATAACAGGCTCTTCACAAATTCTCTGGGCTGGGATGGAAGTTCGTCCTTGCCGAGAACGGTTTTCACATCTTCTATGAACGAGCTCAGATCGGTTATAGGTTCCTCGAGATGTTTTTCGGCCCAGTTCATGAAGGCTGGTCCGACTAGGATCAGAGTAGCCCTGAAAAGCCCTGGAGTAGAATCAGAAAGCCTCCTCTCGATTTGTTCATTGAATATTTCGCCAAAATCCTTCTTCCTCATGGCGTAGAGTTCTTGCCTTGTTAATTTGATAGCGACATCTTCTCCCATTATTCTTATGTCAAAAGATATCTGCAGACCTTCAAGTATGACCGCCAATTGAAAGGCAACAATCTCAGGCAGTCGCTTGAAAACGCGCGGTCTCAGGATTATCGTGTTTTCCATCTCACTGTGAGAAGCGATTTCGAAAAGCCGAGTCAGACTCATCAATTCCTCGAAAATCGCCATGAACTCTTTGAAGTTGGAGGGGGTCTTCCACACCATTGAACCTTTCAGAACCTCAATAGTGTTTTTTGCCTCCGTCCTTTGCTCGGCAATAAAATCCTGAATTGTCTTATCTCCGACCGCCACTTCCAAAAGACTGTCAGCCATTTTCCTTCCAATTGACGTTAAATCCAGAGCTTCTCTCAAGTTCACTTGTTCATTCATTTTTGCTTTTATTACACAGTCCTCACAGGAGCCAACTCTTTCAACTCTGAGCAGCGTCTCGATTGCTTGTTCAATGACTCGGCTCTTGGTTCCATACGTCTTCGTCAGTTCCTCAATCATGTCGTCTGTTTTCTTTCTGAGAGTAGTATGGAGATGAACAGACATTCTTTTCCCTAGGCAGTCTGTTAAAATGGTGTCTTTTAAACATGTTCACAGACATGTAGACAATGTACACATTGAACAACAGAAAAAAAAGGAGGTTATTCGCTTTGAGCCGTTGCTTTTGGTTCGAGGATTGGGCTGACTGTTTTGTGCTTGCGGGTGAACATGGCATCAGTGACTCTCTTGACTGCGCTCATGTAGGCAGCCACACGCATGTTCACGTTGTACTGCTGAGATATTGTCAGAACATCCTTGAATGCTTTGGTTATCGTGTTTTTCAGTTTTTCCCGCACTTCGTCTTCGGGCCAGTAGTAGTTCATCTGGTTCTGCACCTGTTCGAAGTAGCTGACAATCACACCGCCAGAATTTGCTAGAATGTCTGGGATGACGAAGATTCCATTTTTGAACAGTATTTCGTCTGCTTCTGGTGTGGTTGGTCCGTTTGCGCCTTCTGCGACTATTTTTGCCTTG
>CAZHWL010000053.1:0-7294 GCA_964536035.1 uncultured Candidatus Bathyarchaeia archaeon
TGAAGGAGCTGAAGGTATAGTTACTGGCGAAGCGATAGGCGAACAAGCAAGCCAGACTATAGTTAATCTCAGAGTATTGAATGAAGCATCTAAGAATTATCCTATACATCGCCCACTGTTGGGATTTGACAAGATCGAAACAGAAGCCATAGCAAAGAAAATAGGAACGTTTGAAATCTCGACGAAAAAAGCCAAAGGATGCACTGCTGCTCCTAAGCAACCAGCAACACAGGCCAAGCTGGATGTAGTTAAGAAAGCAGAAGACAGCTTGCCAA
The DNA here is from genome assembly GCA_964536035.1 of uncultured Candidatus Bathyarchaeia archaeon. GTDB lineage: Archaea > Thermoproteota > Bathyarchaeia > Bathyarchaeales > Bathycorpusculaceae > JBGPAV01. Next base: position 276 of record CAZHWL010000053.1, read on the forward strand.
TAGAGACAATGGTCGAAACGTCGGTTCAAGCGGCCCAGATTATGACTCTTTGATCTTTATGAACATCTTCAGCAAATCGCCGAAATCACAATTGTTTGATTGATCCCAGATTTCTTATAAATTGCAGATTTAAGTTGCCCAAGAAGCGGACAAACAAGAATTATCTCAGAAGCTAAAACTGTTGACTAAGAACTAGCGCGCTATTTTTAACAGTGATCACCTCAATCTATCTGGTTAGCTATGTCCACAGCAGATATTGCGGTTCAAGTGTTTCGAGATTTGGAAAACGAAGACTTTCGAGTTCTCCAAGTCATAGAGACAGCTATGAGTCAACACGAATTTGTTTCCAAGGAGCAAGTCGCAAAATTCACTGGATTCGATCTTGCAAGAGAAGCAGATTTCAGGTTAAGCCGCCTCAGCAAGCTCGGGTTAATCTATCGAATGCGAGGAGCCTACACAGGGTACACATTGAACTATTCTGGATACGATTGCTTGGCTATAAACGCCTTCGTTAAAGCCAACATCCTTGAAGCTTTCGGCAAATCCTTAGGAATAGGCAAAGAAGCAGACGTGTACGATGCCCTCACCCCAAAGAATGAGCGAGTTGCAGTTAAGTTCCACAGATTGGGACGGATCAGCTTTCGTCAAACGGAAAGAAAGAGAGGCTATGTGAAAGAGCATGCGGGATGGCTGTTTCAGTCAAGGCTTGCCGCTGAAAAGGAAAGCCAAGCGCTCAGGCTTCTATATCCCTGTGGAGTGGCTGTTCCAGAACCAATCAGTCAGAGCCGCCATGTTCTAGTCATGGGAATGATTGAAGGAGCAGAGTTGGCAAAATGGAAAGAACTGTCAGCGCCAAAAAGAATCCTCAGAGAGATTCTGCAAAACATCAGAAAAGCCTATTTGGAGATAGGCGTCATCCACGCAGACTTAAGCGAATACAACATCATTCTGAGACCAGACAGTCACATACTCATAATTGACTGGCCACAATATGTCACAAGAGATCACCCTAACGCACAGCAGCTTCTGACAAGAGACATCAAGAACATTCTGAAGTATTTCAAGCGAAAACAAAAGCTGGAGACTAACCTTGACGATACCCTAGCATATATTATGGGAAAGAGAAATAGATTTGACTCATCGGCGTAAAACATTCTAAACGGAGCTTAAATTCGGAATTTTGAAGCAACAGAAAAAAAGGAAATGAGACATCCACTCAACAGTGGGTTATTTTTGATATCGATAGTTTCTCGCGTTAGGTTTCTCCGAAGTGTATCATTATAAGAACTATGTCAAAGATGTTCACAACTCCGTCAGAGTTGACATCAGCCTTCGGGTTCCAATTCGGCTTGGATGGATCAGAGCCAAATGCTAATGCCACGATGCCCGCGTCAATTATGTCGACGATTCCGTCTTGGTTCACGTCGTAGGGATTGAAGTTTTTAAAGAACCCTCCAGTCGTTTCATGTGAAATCGGCAATCCATTCGAGTCCAAGAGTTCTGAGGACACAAATTCCAAAGGAGTGGAGCCTTTGCCCTGAACATAGAATATCAGTGTAGCAATGGTTTCTGGCGGAACAGTGGTTATGGGAATGCCGTAGGTTACGTTGAGCCAAACGTAGCCAGCGTAGTCATTGACTTCCCATTTCGGATTAGGCGTGTGATCGAGGGCTTTTATCCAGACTCCTTTGCAGGACAGAATGGTGGGCTTGTAGGTCAAATTGAACTGGCACACAGCCATGTCAGAGATATTCGCCAACAAAACGTCAAGAGTAAAACTGTCACCAATGTCAAGAAGTGGATTGTCAATCAGAGCGGGAGACACGTAGAGATGCGCCACAGTAGAGCACTGAGCCAACGGCGAGAACATAGCAAATACAAGAAGCAGTGCAGCAATGATAAACAAGAATGCTCGTTCTCTCATCTTCTCTCCTTCCTCAATCTCATATTATCAGATTATCCCCGTAATTAGTCTATCGACTCGGACTCATGTTAACAAGTAACCAATACAAATAGGTAGAGTCAGACGAAGGAACCGTCTGAAAGTTCGAATCAGAAAACAGAGAACCCTGTCTAGTTAGGACCTAATGCGATGTAGAGGACATTATTTCCTCGCAGTAAAACGTTGCCATAATTTGTCATCAGCTGGTCTTCTTTGCTTTCAGCTGCTCCTTCCAGAAGTATGTTCATGTGTCCATCGCATTTTATCATCTTGCCCTTGTACTCACAACCATTCTTCAACACGACAGAGATTGTTGCGTTCAATTGCTTGATCAACACGTTCAGCGGTTTCTTACTAGGTTCCATGCAAGCACCTTTTACACGAATAACCATATCCACAACATTCTTACATATAAAAGCTTTATGAAAACAATATCCAAAAACAAGGCGTTTGAAACTATTATTCTCGCTTTCTAGACTGTTTGCTCATGCAAAAGCAAATTCAAGTTATAATTTCTTTACGATAGACAAAGCAGCCACTACTAGGAAGGCAACACCCGTCAGCCAAAGGTTTCCATTTGAGATAAACCATACGACAAAAGCCACAATTGCTGCAGGAATAAGGATCAGGATCACACGGATGACAAAAACTATCACCAAAGCTAATATTATCAGACCTATGAGTCCCAGCAAGTCGTAGCCAAACATGCTCAAAGGAACCACTCATCTAGGTAATAGTTGATCAATTATTATTAATCTATCTGCGAGGCAAGCAATAAATAACTCTCAAACGCATTCGACAATGAGGAACCAAGAATGAAGTACGAAATAAAATACAAACCATCTTACTCCATGCTCGTGGTCAACCTAGAACAGGGCGAGACAATCACTGGCGAAGCGGGCGCAATGACCTACATGTATCCAAACATCGAAGCGCACACAAGAAAAAGAGAGAAAGGCATTCTAGGCAGCTTGGGCCTAGCTATAATCGGCGGACAATCCTTCTGGGTTAATGATTACACTGCCACAAATGGGTCGGGCGAAGTTGCTCTTGTAGCAGCACCAGTCGGCGACATCGAAATGCTAGAAGTCAAATCAGGACAAGGCTACATAATACAGAAATCCGCCTACATTGCTTCGACACAGAACGTGGATTTGGACATAAAATGGGAAGGCTTCACAAAAGGACTGTTCGGCCAAGGATTATTCATGATCAAAGTCACTGGCAACGGCAACCTGTTCATAAACACCTTCGGAGCGATTGACAAACACACTCTCAGGGCTGGACAAACGATGATCGTGGACAACTTCCACTTGGTAGGCTTCAGTGACACATGCAGCTACAAAGTCACAAAGTTCGGCGGACTCAAAGAAACACTTCTCGGCGGAGAAGGACTCGTAACACAAATCACCGGTCCAGGCGACATCTACATACAAACCAAGAATATGCAGGAGTTTGTGGAATGGCTTTGGACATTGATTGAGCCGAGAGTAAGATCAAGAGCCCGCTAAATCTCTCTTTTTATTTTGGGACAATCAGATCCAATTCACTTTTTTGATAAGAACCATTAAGAACCCCAGCAAAATTTAAGTGACATTCTACAGTCTATAAAATGATGAAAAATGAAGATAGTAGTCGTAGACCACGTCTATTTGGAAGAGGAACACATCAAGAAACTGCGGTCAATTGGTAATTTAGAAGTTTTTGAGAACCCGCCTAAAACGGCTGAGGAGTTGAAAGAAAGAATAAAGGAAGCAGATATTGTAATAGTCGGCTGGAGTGATCTGACTAAGAACATCATGGATTCCGCTAAGAGACTCAAAATGGTTTCGATATGGGCTACCACTTGTCACTATGCAGATCTTGAGGCAGCCAAAGAAAGAGGAATTATGGTCACGCATATTCCAGGCTATGCTATGGAAGCTGTTGCTGAACACACTTTTGCTCTGTTGTTGGCGGCGATTAGAAAATTGCCACTAGCTGATAGACATGTCAGGAACGGTGGTTTCGATTGGAGACCATTCGGCGGCATCGAATTGTACGGCAAAACTCTAGGTATAATTGGTACAGGGTCGATTGGCTGTCGAGTTGCAGAGATAGCAAAAGCTTTCAAAATGAGAACTTTGGGCTACGATAAGTATCCTAATGTGAAGAGAGCTGAAGAGATTGGGATGAAATACGTTGATCTTTACACATTGTTGAAAGAAAGCGACTTCATAACTTTACATGTTACTTTAACATCTGAGACGGAGAGATTGATTGGGAAAAAGGAAATCGAGGCTATGAAAAAAGGTGTTGTTTTGATTAACACTTCGCAAGGCAAAGTAGTCGACGAGAAGGCTCTAGTTGATGCATTAAAATCAGGCAAAATGTCCTTTGCTGGTCTAGATGTTTTTGGAGAAGAACCGCCAGCTAAGGATAACTCCCTATTCAAACTTGACAATACGATACTTTCGCCTCACGTTGGATTCCATACCACTGAGGCAGCGAAGAGATGCACAGATATTTGCATCGAAAACGTTGTAAAATTCTTGGAAGGACACCTGCAAAACGCTTGTTAAAGTGGAAGCTAATGCTAGATGAGGGATAAATTAAGATGTACCTAACTAAGGAAGAAGAACGAATACTTGATGGCGAGCTTGGAGAAGGAACCCAAAAAGCACTCGAATTGCTCGTCGCGATTGGAGATGCATATGATGCTGAAAAAATGATCCCCATAAGCCGTGCACATGCTGCTTCAAGCGGTCAAGAAGGAGACCTGTACTTTGTCGAACTTCTGGCCAGTGGAGGAGCTCGCTGTAGAGTGCCAACCAGCACGAATCCAGTATATGATATCAAGTATTTTGATAGCCTGTTTGAGATTCCGAAGGATGAAGGTGAAGTAGCTCGAAGAGTGATGGAAGCCTATAAGCGCATAGGCGCTATACTGAGCTGGAGTTGCATACCATACATGGCGGAGAACATCCCGTTGTATGGTGAGACTGTTGCCTTCTCAGAATCGAGCGCCACACCTTATGTAAATTCCGTTATTGGTGCAAAAACAAACCGTGAAGCAGCTCAAAGTGCACTGGCCGCGGGAATTATCGGCAAGACCCCAAAATATGGGCTACATATCAAGGAGAACCGGAGAGGCACACATCTCGTCAAAGTGGAAACACCCTTGAAGGACGAATTTGACTACACACTTTTAGGATATTATGTTGGAAAACGGATAGGTTATGGAATACCTGTATTTTCTGGTATATCAAGGCAGCCGAGCACAGAGGAATTTATCAACTTCTGCGCGATGTCAAATGTTTCTGGTGCCATATCCATGTTCTACATACCTGGATTGACGGTTGAGGCTTCGACTGTTGAAGAAGCTTTTCAAGGCGATACTCCAAAGGACAATATCTCTGTGACAGATCGCGACCTTGAACAGGTATGTGAAGAGCTCCAAACGGCAAGTGGGAAAATAGATTTTGTCATGCTTGGGTGCCCACATTATACACTCAAACAGGTTGAAGAAGTGGCAAGACTCTTAAACGGAAAAAAGATACACAAGGATGTGGCGTTTTGGCTTTGCACTTCAGCAACAACTAGGCTCTTGGCGGAGAGAAATGGTTACGTGGATATCATAGAGAAATCTGGTGGACACGTCGTAGTGGACACATGCATAGATGAGCCGTGCTGGATTGCCTATAAGAATCAAGCAGGTATGACGGACTCACCGAAATGTGCCTACTATCGGAGATTTAAAGAAGCCATGGTGGGAAGACTGCAGGATTGCGTTGAAGCTGCAGTCAAGGGAAAATGGAGATGACATATTTGGAAATCGCACTAAAGTGTCACAAAATTATAGGTGGCTACGGAGAAGGTGAAGCCCTGGTTTCTCATGAACCCATATGCTTCTACCTCACCGATCCCAAGACAGGCATAGTTAGAGAAAAAAGCCACGAATTGGCAGGAAAGAATCTTGCAAACAAAGTGCTCATATTTCCTTCAGGGAAAGCCAGCTCAGTGGTTCAAATAGATGGTCTCTTCAAACTGGCATCACATAACGTTGCCCCAAAAGCAATGATAGTCAAAGATGTGGAAACGGTGCTCGTAGTCAGCGCATTCATGGTAAAGGTTCCGCTTGTAGACCGATTAGAAAAGGACCCGTTTGAAGTCATTCGCACTGGCGACTTTGTTAAAGTAGATGCAGAAAAAGGCATAGTCACAATAACTAAACAGAAAGCTTAACGCATTCGAGATGCTCTATTCTCCAGACACTTTTTGATCCTGTCCATTCCCTCTTTAACTTGCTCATGTGAAATGGAGTAGGATATTCTCAAGTGCCCTTCACCTGTTTTTCCAAAACCGGAACCTGGCGCAGTCACTACTCCAGCTTCCTTAAGCAAAAACGCCGCGAATATTTCATCCGATTTTTCGAAACTTGAAAAATCTGGAAAGACATAGAATGCGCCTTTCGGTATGGTGTAGAACAAAGACGCAATCCTGTCAAGTTCATGAAGCACAACTTCTCTTCTTCTGTTGTACTCTGTTACCATTTCTTTAACACAACCTTGAGGCCCAGTTAATGCGGCAAAAGCTGCTTTTTGAGAAATCGCGTTTGGACACAGAGTTGCGTAATAGTGTAGTTTGCGTAAGGTAGTTGAGAGCTTCTTTTCAGCCGCTACATACCCAATCCGCCAGCCGGTCATCGCATACGCCTTCGAAAAACCATTCACCGTAACCGTCCTATCCTCCATGCCAGACAAAGAGCCAATACTAACGTGCCTCACGCCATCATAGACGATTTTCTCATAAATCTCATCAGCAAAAACAATCAAATCATGTCTCTTGGCCACCTCAGCTATAACCTCAAGATCCTCCTTCGAAAACACGTGTCCCGTCGGGTTAGACGGGTTACACAGCCAAATCATCCGGGTTCTCTCTGTAATCTTGCTCTCCAAAGCTTCCGTTTCCACGCTGTAATCTTTCTTTTCATCTAGTGGAACTGAGACGGGTTTCGCTTCAGCCAACAAAGTGTCTTCGTAACACGCAGGATAGTACGGGTCAAGAATCAGAGCTTCGTCACCTCTGTTCAGAAAAC
>CAZHWL010000054.1:0-7223 GCA_964536035.1 uncultured Candidatus Bathyarchaeia archaeon
CGAGGATAAATTTATAAAGGTTAACTGCTATACTTATAGCCAAATGGTGAACATAAATGTCCGCAACACCAAAGTTTGAGATCTACAAGGACGCAGCAGATAAATTCCGATTCAGACTGAAGGCAGCAAACGGCGAAACCATAGCGACTGGAGAAGCTTATGAATCAAAAGATGGCTGCAAGAATGGCATTGAATCAGTAAAAACGAACGCTCCAATAGCAGAAATCGTCGATCTGACACAATAAGAACATTGTTCTTCATCAAAAAATATCAATCCTCTTTTTTGTGGTAGCATTTTGCGCGCTCCTCAAGACTCAATGACCCCAAAAGGGAACCTGTCCGAATTATCCAGAGATTCATGCCTACTATAGGGGGAGGACGTTTTGGTGAATGGGGGAGCCTCTCGCACAAAAACTCGGAACATCTTGAAGGACAGAAGACTGTTACTGGCCGTTGCCGTCATCGTCCCGACACTTATGGTTGGCTTGATTATTGCGTTCGAAGCCACGCTGGGAATCAGTTTCTTGATCATTGGGCTGGCTCTTTTGGCGATTTCGGCGGAGAAAGCAGTCGCGCATTCCATAGGCGTTGCGACCGCATTGAAACTATCTCCTTTAATGATAGGTCTTGTAGTGGTGTCGCTGGGCACTGACTTCCCGGAAATCGTGAACTCGATCATATCGTCAGCGATGGGCCATGTTGACATAAATGTGGGCGATTCCTTTGGCTCCGTACTCACGCAAATGACTCTGGTTCTAGGCCTGCTTCCCTTTATTGGGGGAGCCTTCAAAGTCAAAAGAGAGGAAATTGCAGTCATGGGAGCATGCGAAGTTTTGGCGTTCATAGCTTCGGTTTCAATGGTCGAGAAGGGCTACATTTCAAGGATGAACGCCTTTTTCCTTGTGGCCAGCTGGCCCCTGCTCATGCTGATAACACGAAGCATGATGAAGAGTCCTCCTTCACTAAACAAGACAAACAGAAAAAGATGGTCTCACCATCTTCTCCTCTCCGTTCTCGGTTTCATCGGAGTGGCTGGAGGAGCATACATTACGGTGCAATCCGTGATAGCGCTCTCAGCCACTCTTTCAATACCTGAATATTTGGTCAGCTTCTTCATTGTCGCCTTCGGAACATCCTTGCCGGAGATCGTGGTGGATCTGACAGCCATAAGAAGGAAGCAGTACGAAATCGCAATAGGCGACGCCATAGGAAGCAGCATAATTGATGCTGGTTTCTCAATCGGGATTGGAACTCTGTTCTTTCCAGGCACTGTAACCGCGTCGCTCGCCGAGAAAACTGGTCTGTACGCCCTGATGTGTTCAATAGTGGTTGTAATGATGCTTGCTCTGCGTCAGAAGCACGACAGAAAGTCGGGCCTGCTTTTCATTATGCTCTACGCACTGGCTTATCTTGCGATATTCGCATTGTTCTGAGAACCGTTTCAAGTGACCTCGTCGGTGGCGCTTACTTCTTCTTTGGCAGACTCTTGTTCCGCTACTTCAGAGCGTTCCAGGTACATTGTTGTGATCTTGTTCATATGCTCGTCTTTCTTGGCTTTTCTCCTTGCTCGAATGTCTATCGTCACCATGAACAGATAGGGCACTGACAGATAAACCACGGCCAAGAGCGGATTGCCGAGCAAAAACGCGACACCTAGCAGAACTTGAGATTGGCCGCTCAAGTAGACGCTCATGGAATCTTGGATGACAAAGGCGAGAAGTGCTAACGTCAAGCACACGAAGAACTGCACGAGTACGCTTCGTTTTTTGCCAAGCAGTAGAGATGGGATGACAGACGATAAAACGAAAACCCATGCAAAAGCGTGCACGAAGATAATCATGTCCATTCTTAGAAGTAGTGATCCACCCGTGGCTGGCCACAGCATATTGAGATAATTCAGCACTGCCGATACTGCCGTCTGGGTGAAGATTTGATAGGTAACCATCACGGTCCAAGCAACAGAAACATACAACGGCGTCATCAAAGTTGCCTTACTCATTCTAGGTGCACTCCAAAGCGAAAGATGCCAAAACCCATGGAAGCGCGCTCGACCCTGCTGAATGAAACGCAATCTTGGGTTGTCCTAATATGTGCATTCTCATTGGCGTGCCTTGCGCTATTCTCCTTGTTCTAGACACCGGCTCTTCGCCTACTATCATCCTCTTGAAGTCTATGAAGACCAGCCAGAACAGGAACGGCGCCGCAAGGATTCTGGCCAAGATATCTATGGACTTCAGATCGCCTCTCACGCTTAAGCCTCCTTTTTTCTCGACTCTAGTGCGCGGGTTTTGCTATGCCGTTGCCAAAGAGAGAGACTTGTTCTTTTGATCCCAGCCTAGATTTTCGTCTCTCTTTCCTGCGGGCACGTTGCCGGCGTTTCTTCTTTTTAGACCTCTTCTTGAACGGCAAATTTCCTCACTCTATACTCCAAGCGAGCATTTAAAAGGTTTGCTAATTACCTATAACAATAGCAAATCACTAATGCCAAATCGTTGGGAATTCCAAACCGGAGCCTGCGATGGCTCTGACAAGAGTAGGCGTATTGGAAACTCATTAGTCATAGAGCTATTTAAATAGTCATTCTACTATACCATTAGCAATCGATCCAAGCAAGAGCGTTCAAAGAACTTAGAAGAGTGGAGAAATGAAGAAAAAGCAGAAGAAGAAAACCGAACTTCCAAAGAGATACAGCAAGAACAAGAAGTAGTCGCATGCGCAGCACTAGTGTTTGCAGCATCCTCGGTGGCTCCTTTTTTTCGCGGATCTTCCAAGGAAACAAGCCGTTTTTACGTAATCGATTCTCCAACGCTGGACAAGATCACAATTGGCTATAACTATAGACAGCGCCTATAATAATCCAATTCGTCTATACCAATCGCCTTTTCACAAATATTATTAAGAGGGTTGTTGATTCCTTATATTGAACAGAGGTTCTTGTTTGACTCTAGAAGAGATCGTTGCAACAGGCGAAGCAGCCCTAAAGATCGCTGACGCCCTAACCTCGACAAGTCTCAGAATACTGCAATTGGTTTCTCAGAAGCGTTTAGATGTTTCAACAATCGCCAGAAAGCTGGACCTGAGTGAGGCTTACATGAGCGAACAGGTTCGCATGCTTGAAGAAGCCAAGCTAATCAAAGTAAGCTACGAACGAGGAAAAAGAGGAATCAGAAAGCTGTGTGAATTGGCAGTCTCCAGAATAATCATCGTGATCAAACCTAACTAGAATGGTGACACCATAGACCTCCGAGTTGCAGAGAAATATGGAGTACGCTTCACTCAAAGATGCGTCAGGCAATCAATTACGATGCTCCTGATCAGGAGGTGAAAACTATACCAGAAAAGAAGGGAAAGAAAAAGAAGGGTTCAGCTAAGAAGTCCAAGTGACTTCCAAACGTGGAATCCTTCACATCTTTTGCTAAGATCGCATTCACTCCATTCTTTTTTCTGCGATTCCTTTCACAACATAATGTAAGTCCTATTTCTTAGATCGTTTGCTTTGGAAGTCATGCTTCAGGCACTGGTAGTATCGGTCATCGATTCGATCATAATATCCTACTTCCCAGTGTTCTATGCTCGTTGGCGATTCAAGCTCTTCGTATTTTTTCTCTCGTTGGTGCATTATCCCGAAATAACTTTGCCGTCTAGAATCGGAAAGTTTTTAGCATATGATTGAGGCTGATTGGAAGGTTGTGACATTACTTTGTTTGAGGAAGAACTGGGAATATGGGGCAACGTGCTTGTTCTTGCCGGTTCATTAGCTGTTCTCGCCAAAGCCAGCGATGTGACAATCAATAATTCGGTAAAAGTTGCAGACATAACGGGCTTTGGCAAAACAACCATAGGATTTATACTCGTTGCTTTTTCAACTTCCTTACCTGAACTTCTTGTATCCGTTTTTGCTGCGACAGGGCAAGGATCCATAGGTGTGGCAATCGGCAATGTCCTCGGATCGAACATAGCGAACATCTGCCTGATACTTGGCATCTGTTTTCTTCTGGTGACCTTGAAGTGTCCAAAGTATGCAAGTCTCTATCCGAACATGGCGAAAGAGGAGACAGGAAGTCTGTATTTTGGTCTCTTTGCGGCTTCAATGATTCCGCTTGTGCTGCTTTACATAGAAAGTGCAAGCAGATTTGTGGGGGTGGCTCTTCTGACGGTGTTTGTCGTCTACCTCTATCAACTCTCGAAAATAAAGAACGTCAAGGAGGAAGGCTCAATGGGGAGTGAGAGGAAAAAGCTTCGCGCATATACATTGTTGGTGTTCTTGGGTGTCGCGGGAGTTGTGGTCAGTTCATATTTTCTGGTGGGTTCAGCCTCTTACGTCGCCCGAAGCGTTGGGGTACCTCCGGTCATCATAGGAGCCACTATCGTTGCCTTTGGTACAAGCGTTCCTGAATTGGCGACGAGCATTGCTGCGACTCGAAAAGGGCATTTGGATCTGGCGCTAGGCAACATTGTTGGAAGTGGCTTCATAAACATAACATGTATCTTGGGTGTTACTTTGGTGGCTTCGCCCCTGAGTGTGAATATGACTGCTTTTTCCAGATTGGCCATTTTCTCTCTTATCACTAATCTTCTTTTGTGGTACTTTCTGTCTAGCGAAAAGTTGACTTGGAGAGAAGGTACTGTTCTACTATCTGTATACTCAATATTTCTCGCGACTAGTTTCGCAAGCTGAGCGAGCGTTGTCTCGAGATCATCTGAAATACGAGCATTTCCATTTTCTTCCCACGATAGAACCCCAAACTGAGAAAGGATGACAGATATTCTCATGAATATAGCCCATGATGAGCTTCTTCTCGCAAGATAAGGCAGAATCGGGTTTGGTGGGGTCGGCCGGATTCGAACCAGCGACCTACGGGTTTCTCCGTGACAGCTCCAGAACTTCGTCATTCCAGCGTTCTGGTCAGCAAACCCGTTGCTACATTCTGGAGCCCGTCGTCATACTTTAGCCGTTTCGATTGATTGTCGAATCGTCTGCCTAGACTACGACCCCATTCTGCCACAATGAGAGTGAAATCCAGCTATTTTAAATATACGCATTGATCCTCCATGCACAAAACCGCCAGACTTTCAAGTGAAGCGAAAGGTTAATGAGTAAAGAGTTCAGGTGATAGTTGGGGTTTGCCGGTCATAGGGCGCGGGTCCCACCCGATCCCATTCCGAACTCGGAAGTTAAACTGCGCTCCGTTTTCGGTTGTAGTGTGGTCTTCGGCCACGTGAACCCGAGAAAGCTGGCAGCTCCACTTCTCTGCAATCTTATCAAAGGCAGAATTACCCAAAACTTATAACTAAGCTTTTTATAGTGTTTCCGAAAGGTAGAAAGACCATGGATATACTAGCTTTAGTCACATCGTCACAGGGTCAAATAACACAGAATCCATTTGGAGACAACTCTTGGTCGTGGATTCTGAACGCAATTAGTTACGTATTTTTCATAGCTTTCATATTTTATGGACAGCGAATCCAACTTTACATCATGCTTAGAGAAGTGGAAGGATCGCTTTACAAGCTCAAATACATCAAAGACGAAGGACGAAAAACAACGATAGAAACAATAAAAGAGGTTGGAAAACCGCAAACAGATCCAACTGCAAGAGTCGACAGATTCCTAGAATACTTCGCAATAGGCCCACAAAATCTCGACCCGGCAGGCATAGTGTGGAAGCTTGAACATATTTTGGACATTAGAGATGAACGCCTTAAAGACGAAGTCAAGCTGATGGCGCCAACAGCAGACGAGACGCAAATAAACAACTTGGAGAACACGCTTGAAGCTGCGATGGCCCTGAACTACATTTACAAAGTGATAAGACACTTCTACCTCCAAGGCAAGAAAACACTCAGCCTGTACATAATCATGCAGATCCAGATGCTGCTACCGTTGATTATGCGAGAAGCTGAAGCATATGCCAGCGCATTGAAAGCCTTCTCATTCGGCCAGCCAATTGGAGACGGAGCCGGATCGTTAGTAGCAGCGAAACTCATGCATGGGCACGAAGTAAGAAAGATTCTCAAAGACTGCGTGGTCGCAACTGTTTCTCTGGAGGGACGCACAGCGTTTGTGCTGAAAGCTGAGGGACCGGGAGGAAACGTCGGTAAACCTGGCGATGCTATCAAGACGGTTATAGATGAGAATGAAGGAAAAATCGCTTCCATAGTCATGATTGACGCGGCAGCCAAGCTTGAAGGTGAGGAAGTTGGCGAAGTTGCAGAAGGTATCGGGGCAGCCATAGGCGGTCCAGGTGTTGATCAATTCAAAATTGAAGAAGCAATATTGGAACACCACATACCCATAAACGCGGTGATAATAAAAGAAGACATAGGCGACGCTATCTCGCCAATGCGAAAAGAGATCTTTGACGCTGTCGACAAGGCTATTGAGAGGGTCAAACAAGTTATCCTGGAAAGAACCAAGGAAGGGGACAAAGTGATAATCGCTGGAATAGGCAACTCGATTGGGATTGGCCAGTAGGAGGATGGAAAAAGATGAGCAAAACAACAAACTCGACGACACGTGTATCGTCCCTTGTGCTTATGGTAATAATGATAACGATAGCTCTTTCTTTGACGGCCCTGATACTTGCGATCAACGCGTATAGCGCGGACAACTCGTTTGTAGCGTTATGGCTCATACTTGTAGGATTCATGGGAGTAGGCTTGTCAGCATACGTATTGCTGCAGATGAAGAGACGCGTAACAAGAGCAAGCATAGAGCTTCCGCCGATAACAACAACAGTTGAATGCAAAAAATGCGGCTTCAAAAACGTTCGGGAATTTCAGCGTGGCGACTACATCTTCAAGGATGTTGAACCTTGCCAGAAGTGCAACGAAAAGATGATGATCACCGCAATATACAGAGAAATCAAAGATCGAGAAAAAGAAAAATTCCGCTTCTAGGTTAAGACAGTACATCCTTCTTTTACTATCAATACAGTGTGCTCAGCCTGAGCTACAGGTTTTCTGCTGGCTTCCACAAAGATGGGATAGCCCATGAGCGTTTTTGACGATAGAAGCTCCTTGAAAGCTTCGGCATGATACTCGTTTGGAACGATTCCCTGCAGCCAACGTTCGGCAAATGGGAGGGTTCTGAAGTTTTCCTCTATGTGTTTAAGGAGCTGTTTTGCATGCGGATTCTTCTGTGACCGCGATTTGACTAAACGAAATATGGTGTTTTCTTTTTCATCCACAACTTTGCCAATTGCATTTGGAAGAGTGACGAA
>CAZHWL010000055.1:0-7197 GCA_964536035.1 uncultured Candidatus Bathyarchaeia archaeon
ACTGCTGCCACGGTAATTGACCTAACGCACAAATGACGCAGAGGATTATGGAGCAACAGTGCCCTCTATCACTTGAGGACTGCTCTGCTATCGTGAAGAGAAAGATTGTTCAGAACTAAAGTTACCTCGTTGAGCTTTAGCCTGTGTCTTAGCTCCACCAGTCCCAGTGAAGCGCTCTGAATCCCACGTACAATACTAGGAGGGTTAATCCCCAGCTTAAAGCAATAACTGCTATTTGCAGCACCAAGTCTTTGAGGTATGCATAGCTTATCCATGCACTGAGTGAACACAAACCTATTAGCAGAAGGATAAATGTGCCTATTTGGATTGCTTTCTCTCCTGCCATTTTTTCTTTCACCAATGCCAGATTGTACCTACCTTTAGAGCCTTTCATGTTAAAAGATTTGCCGTTAACCCTTATTTCACTCGGACGCGTAAACTATCTTGGAGCCAATGATGCAAGAAGAGCCGTCTGAAACGTGACGAATCCCTTTACAAAACTGAGGCTTCACCCTACATTTAGAGAAGAGATAAAGGGTCTATGCAGTATCGTAATTGGGGCTCATTTTCTGCGTTTGCGGGGTATGTGGATTTCCAGTATTCCTTTCTTGAAGTTGACGTGCATCTTGCTCATCTGTACTGGTACAGGAATTCGTGAGTGGCAGTGGAATTGCTGAAATTCTCCTTTATGATGTGTGATGCCTAGCTCTTTGAAGGACATTTTGCGCTTCATCTTCGCCTTGATCTCCAACGTACTTTCATCCAGTGGCTTAACTTCCAAGCTGCTTTCCACGGTCATAGGCAAATCCACGGTCATAATTACTTCAATAGGAGTGACTCGTGTCTCTTTCAGAGGCTCAAGGGCACAGGCCTTCAGGTTCCAACTCGGCCTCTCCATCATTTCCTCTCGCCAACGCTCAAACTCCCGCTCCAAATCCTCAAAATGGCTATCCATAATTTCGCCGAACGAACGCCTTCTCCTAATCGCCATACACTATTCACTCCTTCAGCTATGTCACGTACACCGGGATGTCGTATTCTTGGGTCTTCTTCGTCTTCGACATCTCCTCTTGCGTCCGACGCATGACATCCCTAGCCTTCAAGCGAATCTCCTCACCCTTCTCCACTAGACTCTTAAGATCCACCTTGATCCCGGCTGCCTTGTCCAAACTTTTCAGAACTTCAGCAGCGGCTTCTGGATCAGGATAATTGAGGAAACACTGTGCAAGCAAGCTGACCGCTGGTATTCCCAACTGAGCGCAACGCATGAGCAGAATCGCCTGCGGACCAACCATGAATCCCTCCATCAACGCTTCTACGCCCTTGTTCTCCACGTTTTTCAGGAGGTCAGAACTCGAGACTGCCGCGAAAACTTTCAACTCCTTCGCATCCTGCCTGTCCTGCATTGGAATCCCGCTCAATGCAATCATCATCTTGACTTTCTTGCTCCTTCCCCAGTCGATCAGCGCCTCCATCATCGGATAGATTATATCCGCAGCTAACGGAATCTCCGAGACAGCCAATAAAATCTTGTCATTACCAAAAATCCTCAACGAAGAATGTGGCAACCCCTCATGCACCACGATAACAGGCGGCAACAGCTTCGAATCCACGTAGGCAACCTCTGCCAATCTCAGCTCATCAATCAAATGTGAACCAGCAATGACCCCGACCAAGCCAACATCAGGAAAACCAAACAGCATCGTAGCGCCGGAAGGAATTTGCACTTTTTCTATGATTCTGATTTCACTCAAACTAGGCAACCTCACAATACATAGGGATTTTTACAGTGTAAAAAGCTTATGGAGAGCAACCTTAAAGAACCAAATATCTATTAAACACGTGACAAAACCTAGATTGGAGAAAAATCATGGCGCTTGAACGCTTAGGCTCTTCACTTTATGATGCTATACGCAAAGTTTTCAAAGCCCCCATCATAGATGAGGCAGCAGTCAAAGAACTTGTGCACGACATACAGAAGGCTCTTCTCCAATCAGACGTAAACGTCAAAATCGTGCTCGAAATCTCCAAACGCATCGAAGAACGCGCACTAAAAGAAAACGTGCCACCAGGCGTTTCGAGACACGAACACATAATCAAAGTAGTCTACGAAGAACTGACCCGCTTCTTGGGCGACAAGCCTGTCCCAATAAAGTTTGAGCCGGGCAAAAGAAAAATCATCATGCTAGTAGGCATACAAGGCTCAGGCAAAACCACCAACGGAGCCAAAATCGCCAGGTACTTCCAGAAAAGAGGCGTAAAAACCGCCTTAATCTGCGCTGACACTTTTCGACCGGGAGCATATGCACAGCTCCAGCAGCTTGCAAACAGAATAAACGTTCCCATATACGGAAACCCAGCCGCAAAAGACCCCCTCAAAGTAGTCAACGAAGGATTGAAACAGTTTACCGACAAGGACATAGTAATCGTCGACACCTCAGGTCGCCATAAAGAAGAACAAGAACTCATCAAAGAGATGAAAATGCTGGAAAAGAGCATTAAGCCTGATGAGGTCATGCTAGTCATAGATGGAACCATCGGGCAGCAAGCGCTAGCACAAGCCAAAGCCTTCAACGAAGCCACACCGATCGGCTCGATACTTGTAACCAAACTCGACGGCTCAGCCCGAGGCGGTGGCGCCCTCTCAGCAGTAGCAGCGACAGGAGCGCCTATAAAATTCATCGGCACAGGCGAAAAGGTCGAAGACATAGAAGCCTTCATCCCCTCACGATTCGTCGGCAGACTCTTAGGCATGGGCGACTTGGAAACTTTGCTTGACAAGGTCCGCGAAGCTGAAGTCAAAATCCCGGAAAAGAAAGCCAAAGCCATCCTGAGCGGCAAATTCACTCTGACCGATATGTATGCACAGTTTGAAGCCATGAAAGGCATGGGCACCTTCAAGAAGCTTCTGAAGATGCTTCCAGGAATGTCATACAAGATCCCGGAAGAAATGCTTAACACGGCTGAGGGAAGACTTGAAAAATGGCGCGTAATGATCCAGTCCATGACGCCGCAAGAGAGAGAAAACCCGAAAATCTTCAACTCATCTAGAATGAAGCGAGTGGCTAGAGGCTCAGGAACCAACGAGAAAGAAGTAAAGGAACTCCTGAAGCAATATGTCATGATGCGTCGCATGCTCAAAACTTTGAGAAGAAAGAAGAAACTTCCCTTTTTCGGAAAAGGCATGCCTTTCGACATTGACAAAGCCTGAACAGGCATTGAGGAACAACTGGAATGGGTATTCTGAAAAAAGCTTTGAACATGCTAGAGAAACACCCTCTGTGCGATCACTGTCTGGGAAGACAGTTCGCTCTGCTTGGCCACGGTATCGAAAACGACGAAAGAGGAAAAGCGATAAAACTTGTCCTAACATTCAAAGCGCACGTAACAGCCGCCAAGAACAAGGACAGCGTGAAGGCACTCAAAGTCTTGGCTTTGAATGGCTTTTCAAAACCAGCCCTACAGCTTCTGCAGAAAATGAAAAAACGTGTTCCGAAAAAGAGCCTAGCGCATTGTTTTCTCTGCGAAGACAAATTCGGAAACATCGGAGCTACAGTCAAGCAAGCGTTGACCCTTCTCGCGGCTTATGAATACACGACTTTTCTCGTAGGCATCGAGTTGCCCACTGAAGTTGAGGAACGCGAGGACGAGTTCAAGGCCACGTTTGAAGTAAACCATGGAGAGAATCTGCGCAACGAGTTTGGAAGGTTGATAGGAAAGAAGATAGCTGAAGCCAACGGAAAATCTGTTGATTTTTTGAAACCAGAAATTGTTGTGCTCGTCAACCCTTATGTTGAGACAGTCAAGCTTCAAGTGAACCCTCTCTTCGCTTCAGGACGTTACAGGAAACTGGTGCGAGACATACCTCAATCAAAATGGTTCTGCTCCAGTTGTCGAGGTAAGGGCTGCAAGAAATGCGGTTGGACCGGGAAAATGTATCCTGAATCAGTAGAAGAGATAATCGGCAAACCTTTCTTAGACGCTACAGGCGGCGAAGAATCGTCATTCCACGCGTCAGGAAGAGAAGACATAGATGCTCGCATGCTCGGAACAGGAAGACCCTTCGTAATAGAAATAGCAAAACCCAAGAAACGGTTCCTGAACCTCGAAGAGCTTAGAGCAGCTGTAAATGCTTTCGGCGAAGGCAAGGTTCAGGTCTCGAAGCTTCGATTTGCAGACAGAGACAGAGTTAGATATTTGAAGAAAGGCGAATCAACACAAAAAGAATACCGCGTTCTCATAGAATTCGAGAAAAAAATCACGGCAAAAGACCTCCACATGTTAAAAGAGAAGCTCACAAACCTCAAAATCAGCCAGAGAACTCCCATCCGCGTCATGCATAGACGTGCTGATCTCACGCGGGAAAAGTACATATACGACGTGAACGTTAAGAAGTTGAAACCAAAAAAGGCTGAAATGAAAATCCGTTGTCAAGGAGGGCTCTATGTTAAAGAGCTGGTGACCGGAGATGAAGGAAGAACAACACCCAACGTCTCAGAAATTCTCAAAAACAAAGCGAAGCCTATAAAACTTGATGTTTTGAACGTTATTATGGGAGACTGAAGAGGTGGAAAAATGAGAGGGTCAAAGGGCTTCCGTACAGGAACACGTCGTCTATTAACAAAAGAGCACAGAACACACGGCAAGCTGAGCCTAAGCAAACTACTGCACGAGTACCAACCTGGTGACCGCGTAATAGTTAGGATAGAACCCAGCGTCCAGAAAGGCATGCCTCACAGACGCTTCCACGGCAAAGTAGCCATAGTCTTGGCAAAACGAGGGCGAAGTTACGCCATAAGTGTTCCTCAGGGAGATGCAGTCAAAGAGATAATTGTTAGACCTGAGCACTTAGAACCAATCAAGAGTGATTAGGAAAATGTCGAAAGCAAACGTAACAGAAAGAAAATTGACTCTTCCTGAAGTGAAAAAACTAATAGACTCCATGGGCGAAGAAAACTTGGATCAACTGCAGCGACGTACTCTTGACTATATTTCAAAATTTACCAAGTCTGACGAGGATGCCGCAGTAAAGCTCGTTCAAAAACTTGTAACAGATTTTGGCGTGGAACAAGACGAAGCAGTTCAAATTGTCAACTGCATGCCCAAGAGCATTGACGAGTTGAGAGTTTTCTTGGCCAGCGGACGCAAAATCATCGATCCATCAGTGCTGAAGGCAATAGTTGCACTCCTCGATGAACATCGAAAATTGAAATAGGTCGTGCGATTTAGCAATTATTTTTTAAGCAATGACCACCTAAATAGAGGAGAAAATGACAATGATGGAGAAGCGGTACGAAGAGTACGCTTATGTTCTAGACTTCCTTCCACACGGCCGCCCAGGCGTACGCCCCCAGGGAAGAGCCGGCTACCGAGCGGGAGCCTTAGTCCAGCTCGCAGGCGAAGAATTCTTCACATTACTTGAGGCCTTGGTAAAAGACGGCGTCATGGTAAAAGCACACGACCATGTCTACGTCGGAAAAGAACCACGCGAAGAAATCACTTACATCATCGGACGAATCGGTTACGAGGAGCTGACTGCCGCGGCAAAAATGGAGCTTCCAACTGCTATCAGCAGGATAGTGCTTGCACGTGAAAAATGGTTCATCAACTTCTTCAACAACGCTAGGGCCATAACGCCACGAATGCATGCACTTGAACTCATTCCAGGAATAGGAAAGAAGTACATGTGGCAGGTCATAAACGAACGTGAAAGAAAACTGTTCGAAAATTATGATGACCTACAAAAGCGCACTGAGCTTCCTAATCCGGTCAAGCTTGTGACTAAGAGAATTATGGAAGAGCTTTCAGGCGACAGTAAGTATCGCTTGTTCACACGAGCACAGTAACTAGTTTAGCTGTCCACAGGGGTATTATGAGTCTCCTCGAAAGAACGAAGCTTCTGCTTCGAACACACCGAATCTCTCCGAACAAGCTTATGGGACAAAACTTCATGATTGATTCGGCAATATTCCAAAGTCTTGTTGATTACGCTTCACTTGACAAGAACGACGTGGCCTTGGATATTGGCGCAGGATTCGGCTTCCTGACTGAGTTCCTAGCGCAAAGATGCAAGAAAGTGATAGCGGTGGAAGCCGATGGCAAGCTTGCAAGCATTTTGCATGAACAATTCAAAGCCAACTCAGGGATCAAGATAGTTCAGGGCAACGTGCTTCGAACACAAATTCCAGAATTCAATAAGATTGTCGCGATTCCTCCGTATCAGATTTCGTCACGCTTGGTTCTGTGGTTCTTCAAACAAAGATTCGATTGTGCAGTTGCGATCTTTCAGAAGGAGTTCGCTGAGCGGCTCATAGCCACCGTTGGAAGTGACTCTTATGGGGTGCTGACGGTTCTCACTTATTTTAATTCACATTGCGAGCTTCTTGATGAAGTTCCGAAAGACAGGTTTTACCCACAACCAAATGTTGACTCTGTAATCATCCGGTTAAAGCCAAAGCAGCCACCGTTTAACATAAGAAACGAAACACTTTTCGCAAAGCTCGTGAAATCGCTATTCACTCAACGTAACAGGAAAGTCAGAAATGCTATCCTGCCTTTCTTGAAAGGAATAAGCGCAATGAACCCTGAAAAAACTGCACAGATCGTCGCTACACTTCCATTCCGTGACAAACGAGCAAGAGAGCTAGCCCCAGAGGATTTCGGAGCGCTCGCAAATGCACTTGCATAAGAGAAAAGCGTTTTTCGCAAACTGTACCTTCAACGTTTGGCCAGACGTGTATGAGCCTGCTGAAGACACATTTCTTTTCGCAGAAAACTTGCCTATCCTATCTAACAGTAGAATAGTGGATGTAGGCACTGGTTGCGGCATACTGGGAATAATCGTAGCAGCAAAAGCCGCGGAAGTTCTGGCTATAGACATAAACCCTCATGCTGTTGCTTGTGCTAAAGAAAACGCCCACCTCAACGGCGTGAAAGAGCGAATGTCATTTCTTCGTGGGGATCTGTTCTCAGCTTTAGATGCCTCAGAAAAGTTTGATTTAATCCTTTTTAACGCTCCCTACTTGCCTTCAGAACATGGAGAAGGTCGTACTTGGATCGAACATGCGTGGACAGGAGGAATCGGTGGAAGACAAGTCATAAACCGATTTATCATTGAGGCACCCAAACATCTGAAACATCAAGGAAGAATCTTGTTGCTGCAATCATCATTATCCGATATTGACGAAACCGTTGAGC
>CAZHWL010000056.1:0-5059 GCA_964536035.1 uncultured Candidatus Bathyarchaeia archaeon
GTCACTATGAACATGAACCACACCTTGAAAGCAATATTCGCCGCCATTCCACCGCCCCAAGTATCAATAAACCCGCTGGACACAACGATACCCCTCGGCCAATCAGTAAGCTTCACATCAACCGTAACCGGAGGAACAACACCCTACAGCTACCAATGGTACCTGAACAGCAACCCCGTGCTAGGCGCAACATCAGGCATATGGACATTCACGCCAACATCCAGCGGCACATACTTCGTATATCTGAAGGTGACGGACGCTAACAACAACACCGTGCAATCTGCCACAGCAAAAGTCACAGTGACATCAATCCCAGTCGGAGGCTACTCAAACTCGCTGATCAGCCAAACACCTCCAGCTGGCCTCATGCTATACGCGGCAATCATCGCACTGTTCGGCGCAGCGCTGAGCCTGACGAGACGCAAAAAGAAATAGACAAAAATACCTTCCTTTTCTTCTATACCACTCAGTTCCAAGGCGGAGCCTTTTCCATGAATGCAAAAGGAAAGAAAGGCGAAAATACAAGCAACAATCGTAGACTGATGATTGTTTCAATCGCAATTATGGTCGCTTTGATCCTGTCAGGTTTATATTTCTATTTGTTGCCAAAACAGCCAACTTCTCCTAAGGCAGCAATCATAGATCAACTTGGCAGCTCGCAACTATCCACAATCAGTCGCTACGAAAACCAGTCATTCATAAACTCAACAATGAACCTGCTGAACTCACGGTTTACACAAGTGGACTACTATTCCGACAATGCTACAGTGGAAAACTACAAGCGGCTCTCATCTCTCGGATACCGCATAATAATCTGGAGAGCTCACTCCGCAATAGACAACAAGTCAAACTATATCGCAATATCCACAACCGAAACATACGGATCAACAAATTATAACCAATACCTGAACAACGGCCAACTAACTGTATGCCAAATACTTGGCGACTCAAAAGAGTACATTGGGATCACACCGAAGTTTGTACAGGAAATCATGACAGGACAATTCGAAGACACAGTGATCATTCTCATGAGCTGCAACGGACTCAAAACAGACTACTACAGCACCGCCCAAGCACTCGTGGCAAAAGGAGCCAAAGTCATCGTAAGCTGGGACGGCTGGATTGAAAAACCCGACAATGACCACGCAATCACACTTTTTCTTCAGCGTCTCCTCTTTCAAAATAGCACGATTAGCGAAGCCACTGCAAGCACGCCGACCTATCTTTCTCAATATGGACCATGCACGCTGAAATACTACCCTGATCCGGAAATGTCCAACTACCACATCCCCTATTACAGGCAAGCCAACTCGTCGAAAGCAGAGTTCATTATAGCTGCTGCGGTGTCAAGCAATAATATTCTTGAAGACAAAGATTCCTCGCGGCTTGGTCTTCTTAGACGGATAGATATCTGATGCGTCTCGAAACAGCCGAAAACAGCTGATTACGCAAAGCGTCTCCTGACAAACCAAGTTTCTGCAACCTTCTTATCTCCAGTGCCAATTCACTGTCCTGCAAAACCTCCGAAATCCACTTCTCAAAGTCTCCTCGTTGCAAGTGAAACTCCAGAGACTTAACGTTCACCACATTTACTTTTTCCATGAACTCCTTGAGCGATGCAGCATTTTCGCCCGTATAGTTTCCAATTGATGTGAAGAAGTAGAATGCTTTCTCTCTAGGAACCTTTAGAGCAACGTCAATTTTCAAGATTTCTCTCCAAACTGTATTGTGTGCTTGCTTTTTAAAAGTTAGCTCTCGCTCAAATCCGGTGATATTGAGGCCAGAGTTTCTTTGAACTTCTTCGTCACAATTGATGTGCGGATTCTCAAAACCCCAGGAAGCGGCGCCACTGAATCAGCTATGAAGCTGTGAAGCTCTTCTTGGCTTCCAGAAACAACTTTTGCCAATATCACAAGCTCCTCAGACAACGAAGTATACACCTCAAGCACCTTAGATGATTTCGCCAGTTTCTCCGCGACTTTTTCGCTCTCCTTAGGATCCGTGAACACTGTCATCAGAGCCGTTATTTTTTCAAGCCCCACTTTTTCCGCATCTACAAGCGCGACATATTTCCTGATAATCCCATGCTGTTCCATTCTTCTTATTCTGTCATAAACAGTGGAGTGAGCTAAACCCAAACGCTTTCCAATCGCCGAATAAGTCTGCCTCGCATCCTCTTGAAGTGCCTCCAGAATCTTCAAATCGGTCTGATCCAGAAGCCAAGCATTGTCTTTATAGCGCATCGCGCTCTCTCCAATTTCAAGATTCAACTACTTGTGTTTGACTTATTTGAAGCTGTCGGAAAAATGTCGATTCTGCAAGCATTTTCCGTCAAATCTTGCCATAGTCCCCCGTAGAAGTGTAGAACAAAACTACAGTTGCCTACAAATCTCCGGATTATGTGGTAAGCCACCTACATTTAGGCGAATCAAACCACAAATAGGTTTAAATTTATCGCCTGCACATAGAACCTTGTTCTAGAAGATTCCTCCACAACGCGGTGTAAAAAAATGATGAAAATGACCAAAATCTGGGAAATAATGACCGAATTCAAAAGCTCATGCAAAAACAAAGGATGGAAAACCAGCGAAAACGAAGACTGGGTCGAAGCTGACGATAACTATCACAATTTCCTGCTAGCCAAAGAAGTTCCCCCATCCTCCTTCAAAAGGATAGCTCTAAACGGCAAATGTGTAATCCGAGAAGGACTTGCATATCGAGTCGTGAAACCATCATATACCGCTTGGCTATTCCTAAAAGCACCTTCAGAAACTCTGCTCAAGACAGTTTTCGAAAACCCTGACTTCTCCAGCAAAATAGCATTCTACGACATGAGCCGACTACTTGAAGGAAGAAACGTGTGCACCAAAATGAATCACACAGACAGCCAAGTCTTCCAAGAGTTCGAAAACGTCCTCAAAAACGATTTTAGAATCAAGCTAAAGACGCTATCAGCCGCTCCAAACTTGGAATTGAACGCTGAAAAACTTGTAACACAAATAGCATAGCCTTTTGCATTCTTTTTTCTTCACTTTTCAAAGCCTTGATAAAGGGAAAGCCATCTAAGATACTGCCTGTGAAGCGAAAATGAGCCAAGATTCCGAGAAAGTAAAGAAACTCGTGGCATTCAAGGAAAAACTCTCAGAAAGAATCGAGAAGTTAGACTCTGAGCTCAAGGACTTGCAGAACACACTTGAAATTGTCAACTCAATGCTCCTAGAAAAAGGATTCAGGCATGCCGAGATCGGCAAAGAACCTGCAAAGAAGGAAGACACTAAGACAAAGATGGAAACTGCAGTTGCCGCTGAACCTGAGCATCCTGAATCTATGCCTGTCTCCGAGAATGTCATTCCCTTGAAGACTGCTTCAGGAGAAATGCTTGCCATTCTTCACGTTGAAGAAAACTCGCTGCGTGTTCTTCCAGCAGGCGACAAAAACTTTAATGTCAACACGCCGCCCTTCACCCAGTTCTTAGTGGAAAGAGTCTTGGCCAAAATGCAAGAAAGAGACACTGAACTTGCAAAAGCTGGCCAGCTGACAACTGATCGAATCTTTTCTTACAGCATCATCCGAGAAGGAGACATAATCCGCGAAATCCTCATAAAGAATCTTGACGATGACCGCTTAAGAGAACTAAAATCAAGCATACGCTGGACACTGGAGAAAATGAACGAGAAAATGCAAGGCCAAAGCCAGAGCTAGCTCATTTTGCCCGATCAAAGTAAATGCTTTTACCTTTAGCCGAAATCGGTATCCCCATTATCACCGTTGCCTCAGGCAGCATTTTCAGCATCCGTGCAGCAGCACCAATCCTGTACATTATGCGATTGTCAACATTCAACACATTTGCAGTCTTCGCAGCTGAACCCAATGCTATTCCGAGATCTAAAGCTTTAAACAGACACGTAGGACCCAGAAAATCTTGGCCAGACTCTTTTTTCCGCTTTTCAAATTCACTACACGTCTTGTAGCCACATGCTCCACAATTCAACCCGAAGCTCTTGTTTCCTCTCACGCCAATCAAAACAGCAGCCTCCGAATCTCTAACGTTCTTCGCATCTCTTTTGAACCCATCCAACTTGCGATCGTCACCTATCCCTTCCATCTTATCTGCAATAGCATCTTTTTCCTTGCCATACACTATTAGCGTCAAGATGTCATCTATGCCTGCAGATTTTGGAGCCGTTCTCGCTGACACCAACATGAGCTTGGCAGTCTCCAAAAGCGCATCTTCTTCTGCATGCTTGCTGTCAATTACTGGTGGGCACATTCGGCAATCTGCTCCTTAAACAGACTAGATTTGTCAAAATGTATTTGAAGCTTTCATCATGCAAAAGAATAATCTCATGCTGAACAATGGTTCAATTTGCGCTAAGAGAAACTTGGGCATACGGCTTCTGCAAAAAAGATAATTTTAGTGATAGACGAAAGCTTTAGGGTGTGGCTGTCTTGAAGGCTGTTTTTAGCATTTCCACAAGCGTGTTTAGCTGACCTGTGTATATTCCAGCGGCAAGAAACGAAACGCCCAGCAAAAGCAAGAGCGCGCCGATTACTCTGCGTTCGGGAATGTCCATACTGATCCTATCCTAGATACTTCTTCAAAGCGTTTACAATATAATCTTTTGGCACGCAGCCGACTATTCTGTCAACTTCCTTGCCGTCCTTTATGATCAAAACTGTTGGAATGCTGTAAACTTGGAAGCGTTCAGCCGTCGAAGGGTTCTCGTCAACATCAAGTTTTCCGACAAAGGCTTTTCCAGCAAATTCATCAGCCAATTCCTCAATAATTGGAGCCAAAGCTCTGCATGGACCGCACCATGAAGCCCAGAAATCGATTAGGGCCAGCCTGTTCTCCTTAATGGTTTTGTCGAAGCTTGTGTCAGTTACGTGAACTGGTTCAGATTTCACTTCTTTTTCCCTCTCTTTGTGATCGACAAGTTCCTTTAGCATCTTGGCTCTTAAATATTTCAGTTCTTCATCATCGTCTGATATAAACCGTTCTTCTTTGCTCATTCGATCACTTATTGCGTTTTAGCGAACAATGCAGTGCCTTAAGCCT
>CAZHWL010000056.1:5159-7039 GCA_964536035.1 uncultured Candidatus Bathyarchaeia archaeon
CTCCAAGTCAAGCATACAATTTTCAACTAAACCAAAACATTGCCTTCAGTCTTATCTATCCTTTTCTCAACCACAAACAACTTGCTAGTCGGCAAACGCGCGATGTCCCAAGCCAACTTCTCAACGGAGACTCCATTTGACAGCTTGTCTTCTAGATCCCCAATTGCTTCAGGAAGGACACGAATGTTCAAAACTTTGGACGAGCCATGAGCAGTGAACACAGCTGAAATTCCTCTCGAGCTCTCAAATCTGAGCCTCTGATTTCCAACAGTGCATCTCGTTGAAGCTTGAATCCCATCAATAACACAGGAGAATGGAGGTGAAAGAGGAACCTTAACAGAAACCTTCAAACTACTATTCTCTCCAAAATGCTTCAGTGCAACCAACCCCATTCTAACACCAATAACTAGGAACGGGCCTAGGTGTCCATGAAAGTCCTGAGCTTTTCCAATTACTAACTTCAAATCTTGCTGATCAGCTTCCATTTTTGATCCTCGCAAGATTCGCTTTCTCCAAGACACTCACAACAGGAATTGCAACCACTACGCTAATAATGCCTCCAATCAAATGCCATCCACACCAGATAGTTAGAACCCAATCTGCTGATCTAGCCATAAAGAACAAACCGATGATCACTCCCGCAAAATATGCTGACACCAAAGTCGCCAGAGCCACAAAAATCAGGTTGAAAACCTTGACCCGTATCCTGTGTTGACTTGCAGACATCAACATGTCAAAGAGTATTGCCGCAGCCATGAAACCAAAGACTGTTAGCTGCGAGTTAAGCATAAACGTAATGACTGAGCCGATGATGCCAACGATAGAGGCTACTCCAAACTTGCTTATGATCCATGTTGATAGCAGCAATGTGAAGAAGGCTGCAAAGTCACAGAACACGGGAAGCCCAAACAAGGCGAAGCCAAATCGTCCCAGCGTGACAGTGAGTATCGCCCAGAGCGCACTAAAAACTCCCATCAACGCGACATCCATTGCGTTAAAATATGTTTTCTTCTGCATTAGCCTCAATCCTTGGTAACACTTTTTTAGACAATAGTAACACCATTATACATAAAAACTTTATGACAGAAAAACAGTAAAACAGCATGGGTGAAAGAATGACAGGAATAACAAGAGTAGGCGTAACCTTCCCACCAGAATTGCTGAAAAACTTTGACGCCATTACAGCGAAAATGGGTTACGAGAATCGTTCAAAAGCCGTGCAAGACGCAGTGAGAATGTTTGTCTCCGAGAAGAAGTGGCTTCAAGAAGAGAATGGCGCACAAGCGGGAGTGCTGGTTCTGCTTTACGATCATGAAGTGAGAGACTTGGAGAATGCGCTCACTCATGTACAACATCACTATGCACAGGTTATCTGTTCAACAATGCACATTCACTTAAACGAGACAGACTGCTTGGAAGCCATAGCCGTGAGAGGCGAAGCGGCAGAGATCCGAAAACTGAGCAACGAGCTGTCCTCAAAAAGAGGAGTCAAAATGCTCAAAACAACAATAGTCTCAGTGTAGCCTGCTTTCCTTTTAGCTCTTGAGCTCCAGCATCTTCTCCAAGGCTTTTCGGGCCTGTGTTGCGATTGGTTCAGGCACGCTGATCAGGTGCTTTTCTTCTTTCAAAGCCAAATACAATCTGTCAAGCGTGTTCAACTTCATATTGGGACAGACCGCGCCTTCATAGGCCAGAACAAAATGCTTACCCGGGTTGTCCTTCCTCAAACGATGCAGGAGTCCTTCCTCGGTGCCCACTATAAACGTCTTGGCGTCTGTTTCTTTGGCATATCGGCACATTTGTGAAGTGCTTCCGACGAAATCAGCAGCGTTCTGCATTTCAATATTACATTCCGGATGAGCCATCACTACAGCGTCCGG
>CAZHWL010000057.1:0-3242 GCA_964536035.1 uncultured Candidatus Bathyarchaeia archaeon
TGTTCGCGGATCTAAACCATTGTTTAAGGTGATTTCTAGAATTTTGACCAGATTGAAGTATCCTGTGAGAATATAGCATTCTTTGCCGAAGGCTCCTGTTTCCACGCAACCGCTTGCCCCTCCGTTTCTTGCGTCTTGAATAGACTTTCCTTGTCGTAACAGTTCTTGAATTATGACATCAGTGTTGAACATCGACGGCTGTCCAAAACCTGTTCTAACAATTTTTAACGCCTTTTTCAGAAATCTGTCAGGAGTTTTCTTGCTGATTTGCACCATGGAACTCGGTTGAGTGAGCCTCATTTCCTCCACAACATCAAGTATGAGATATGACAGTTCATTCACCGCGTCTGAACCGTCAGCTTTAACTCCGCCCGTGTTTATCAGCGCAAAATCAGTGTACGTATTGCTCTCTTCAGCTGTAACCCCCACTTTTGGCGGTGCTGGCTGATTATTGAACTTGATCCAAAAAGCCTGCAAAAGCTCCTCAGCCTGTTCCTCTGTTAAAGTGCCCTCTTTGAGCCCGTTTTCATAGAAATGATGCAGATGCTGATCTAACCTGCCCGGGTTAAACGCGTCCCAAGGATTTAGTTCCGATATGACTCCGACATGAACAAACCAATAATACTGTAAGGCTTCCCAGAAATCTCGCGGAGCATGAGCTGGAACATAGGCGCAGATTTTGGCCATTCTTGCTAGCTCTTTTCTTCTTTTTGGATTTTTTTCTTTTTTAGCTAGTTCTCTGAGCGCTTTTGAATGTCGCTCTGCATAGGCTATCATAGCATCCGCGGCGATCTCCATTGCCTTGAGTTCTTCCATTTTCTTATGTGCTAATGGGTCATTCGAAAAGCCAAGATCCTTCGCAGTTATCTTGATTTCTTCTTTAAGATCCAGCAAACCCTTCCTGTAGATTTTGTCACCCAAAACCGTATGCCCTGGAGCTCTTTGCTCAAGAAATTCGGTAAATACTCCAGCTTCAAAAGCAGTTTTCCACTCATCAGACATTCTGCTGAATATGATATCTCTTATTGACCTGCCTCGCCAGAAAGGAATTATCTTTTCCTTATAGATTCTCTTAGTCGAATCATACACTGCATATGGCATCTTTTTTCTTGTGTCAAGAATTTTTAGGTCTTCAAGGCTGTGACAGCATATTTCCGGATATGTCGGAGTTGCCTTTGGGGCTGGGCCTCTTTCTCCAACAATCAACTCTTCGTCATTTATGCATATTTTCTTGTTCTCAAGCAAATACTTGAACGCAAGTGCCCTTGCAACAGGTGTAGCAAGATGGGTCATGTCGTTACTTGCATAGAACTCTGTGATGAGTTTCGCTCGTTCAGGACTTATCCGAGGCTTACATTCAACGCTTTGCTTTCTCAGTCTTCTGATTCTTTCACGCATGTCATCTTCCTCCTATTTTCACCTTCAATCCAAAAGCTTCTAGCTTTTTCCTGATGATTTCCATTTTTTCACTTCGCGGAGACTGGGTTTTCCCCAGCCTGTACGACCTGCCTAAATTCTTGTACTTGTCAACTCCTGTCTTGTGATAAGCAAGAAGACTCACATATTTCACGCTACGCAGAGCAGATATGAACTCACCCGTTCTGAGGATATTTGTTTCATCATCATTTATGCGGGGAATGATCGGCAAAGAAATCACTATGTCACTTCCATTTTTTGCCAGTCTCTCAAGATTCTGTAAAATCAGCTTGTTTGATACGCCAGTATATTTTTTGTGGCTTGAATCATCCATAGTTTTTATGTCATAAAGAAAGAGATCCACTTTGTTACAAATTCTGTCGACAACCTCTTGCGATGCATAACCGCTTGTGTCCAAAGTAGTGTGAATGTCTCTTTCTTTGCATTCACGAAGTATCGCGTTCAGAAAGTCAGGTTGTAGAAGCGGTTCTCCCCCAGAAAACGTCACGCCTCCACCCGATTCGTCATAAAAGGCCCTGTCTCTCTCTATTTCCTTGATTGTCTCTTCAACACTCATTTCTTTTCCAATAATCGACAGAGCCTCAGAGGAGCACACTTGGGCACATGCGCCGCATTTATCACAACTATCCCTGTTCAAAGCCACATGCCTAGAAGTAAGCGAAAGAGCCTTTTTTGAACAATTCTTTACGCATTCGCCGCATCCAACACATCTGCTTTCTCTGAAGACCAACTCGTGTCTTGAGTTCTGGCCCTCAGGATTATGACACCACCAACAACGCAAAGGGCATCCCTTAAAAAACACTGTAGTCCGGATTCCCGGTCCATCATGAATTGCGTATTTTTCGATGTTGAATATTGTGCCCTTTTTCATAACTGGCTCAGCACACTTCAAAATATTATGGTCGAGTTATTTCTAGGTTTAGTCGGATGCGTCACTTGCTCGGTTGCAGTATAGAACTGAGCAGATCTTAGAATATTGTTCAGAAAACCTTCCGTGTTGATGTTGGTTTCAGAACAGGTTCAGATTGCGAACGGAAATTTTAAATTGTCGAGTCAATAATAAATGGAGAATACCTTAATATTTGATTTATCGATGTATAAGGGATGATTATGAGCACACATGCAGAAGACCTCAAACTCAGGTTAATGACCATAGAACTTCTTAGAACAGCAAAATACAAGAGAAACATAACCTACCGCGAACTAGCCTCCAAGACAGGCTTGCCTGTAACAGTCCTGAGCAGGTACGCAAAAGGACACGTTCTTCCCAACACGGCAAGAGCGAAACAGCTTTGGCGGGTATTAACCAAACTGGTCGGCCTCGAACCAGAGCTACGCAGCCGAATAAAGTTCGATGAAGACGGCTATTTTGATAACACAGAAATCATAGGCGACTTCAACATTCTCCAGCAAGCAGCAAATCATGCGCTCGCCAACTTTGCAGGAAAACGTGTCACGAAAGTATTGACCGCAGCCGTTGACGGAATCCCACTGGGGACGATGGTTGCCAACTCTTTGGGCGTTAACCTTGTAGTTGCGAAGCGAAACAAGGAAGTCGGAGTAAAAATGTTTCTCGAAGAAACGTACGTGTTGGGCAGGGATTCCGGGGTGACTATGACTCTTTACATTCCGAAAGAGTCGATCAAGAAGCGGGACAGCGTGCTGATAGTGGATGACATGATCAAGACAGGAGACACGCAAGCAGCTCTAGTCAACCTGGTTCGCAAAGCGAAAGCCGAAATATCCGGAATCTTCTCGCTTGTTGCCGTCGGAGAGGACTGGAAGAGAAAGCTGAAACCCTCCAA
>CAZHWL010000057.1:3342-6877 GCA_964536035.1 uncultured Candidatus Bathyarchaeia archaeon
AGGAACTGTTGCGTACATACGCATGACAACGCATTTGCCAAACGGAACCGATCTTTTCGAAGAAGATTATTTCAACATGTCTTCAACAAGTGGTGAAGGTTTATGGCAAGGATACGTTATATCTGCCAACTCGTCAGTGGGAGACAGCGTGTACCTCGGGTATGAAGCAAAAGTCAACGGTGAAACCACAGGCACCTATGCTGGTGCTAACAGAACAATAGTCTACGTGTCTCTCAGCAGCGACCTGAACGATACCTATTACTGGGACAAAGAGACAGGAGTCCTGACCGAATACATCTCACTGCAAAACGGCAAAACTGTGAACATAAAGTTGACAAGCACAAACCTCTGGGGTCAAGGTCTATCTCTATTTGATCTGTGGCCTTCGCTGATTATGATACTTGTGGCGGCGGTGGTGGTGTTTGCCGTAGTCTTCATGAGAAGCAAGAAGTCTGCTGCAGGCAAATCCTGTTCAAAATCCAAGATAAGCTCTTCTCAAAAGGTTCGTCAGTTTGCTTTTTACCCTGAAGTATTTTAAGGGACGCGTCAAATCAGAATAATCACATTGTTAAGGAATTAATTTGGTGAAAAGGTTGAGCTTAGCTGAACTCGGCAAAAGAACAATTGTCCTGAAGCGAAGTCCTGAGCTGGCCGTTTTGACAATTGATCAGAGTAGGCTTCCAAATGAAAACATAGTAATCGAAATGCGAAGCTGTGAGGACATAGCCAAAGCCATTAACGCTATGAAAATAAGGGGGGCTCCACTGCTGGGCGCCGCTGCAGGTTACGCTGTTGCGCTGGCTGCGTACTATTCAAAGGCTGAGAGCAGGAGTCAGCTGATCCGAGATGTTGAAGAGGCCGCAAGAGCGATAGAGAGAACACGTCCAACCGCCGTCAACCTTTTCTGGGCGGTTGACCGCATTCTTGAGAAGTCGAAACGGTTCGAAGGAGACGTAAAGAGTCTGAAGGATTTTGTGGTTGATGAGGCGCAAAAGATTGCTGATGAAGATGCTGAGGCAAATCACCTGTTGGGCAAGAAGGGTGCTGAACTCATTACCGATGGAGACGTCATTTTAACACATTGCAACGCGGGCGCCTTGGCTACGGTGGAATATGGAACAGCTTTAGGCGTAATCCGAGCGGCTTTTGAACAAGGAAAGCACCTCAAAGTTTTTGCTTCTGAAACTCGTCCAAAACTGCAGGGTGCAAGGTTGACGACTTATGAGCTCCAGCGGGACGGAATACCTGTGACGCTGATCACTGACAACATGGTCGGCTATGTCATGTACAAGAGGATGGTTAACAAAGTCATAGTTGGCGCGGACAGAATCGTGCGAGATGCGGTTTTCAACAAGATCGGCACCTACACTGTAGCTGTCCTAGCTAAAGAGCATGATATTCCATTCTATGTGGTTGCGCCAAAATCGACGTTTGACCTGAAGCGCAAAGCATCAGACGTCACTGTTGAAGAAAGAAACCCTGAAGAAGTCACACACATTGGTTCACAGAGAATAGCTCCTGAAGGAGTAAACGCGTTCAATCCGGCTTTCGACATAACACCCATTGACTATGTCACGGCCATAATTTGCGAAGATGGCATTTTATATAAGGAGGATTTCCGTAAGTTATCCAACGGCTTGAAAGAACGAGAATGAGGAATTTACCAGTTGACTGCCCAGATAAACGAAAGAGAACCTAGAGATTTGGATACTCATGAGATAAAGATCAAAGGTTTACTGATCAAAAGAGGAGTAAAGATTCCCAAAAAACAAGACGCTGATGAACTTGCTTCACGCGGATATGGGACACGTGAAGAAGACGAATTCTTCCTCACCTTTTGCGAGTCTATGTATCTAATGGATAAGGCTGTTTTGGAAGTTGAAGACAAGAAAGGCGGCAAAACAGATTTCCAAACCATCCTTCAACACTATGAAAGCGTTGACGAGAACGCTTGGGCGGAATACCTAGTTTACCGGGATCTGAGAAGCCGCGGCTACGTTGTCAGAGAAGGCTTCGGCACAGGAGTCGATTTTCGAGTCTATGAGAGAGGAGAGTACAGCAAGGACACAGCAAAGTACCTTATCCTCACTATTCAGGAAGGCAAGCCAGTTTCGCTTGAAAACCTGAGCAACACGTTGCAGCAGTGTCAAAGCCTCAAGAAGGAGCTAATCTTAGCCGCTATGAATCGCAGAGGAGAAATAGTCTATTATTCAGTGTCACAGTTGACCTTCGCATAAAGGAGAACGTGAGAATGTCAGAGTTTAAGACGGTCAGAGGGATGAGAGATTTTCTGCCCGAAGAAGCAAAAATGATGAGACATGTCGAAGACAGGGCTCGGAAAGTGGCTGAGCTTTACGGTTTCAAGGAAATAATAACTCCCGTTGTTGAGTCTTACGAACTTCTGGCCGCAAAGTCCGGCGAAGAAGTCCGCTCAAGAATGTTTGCCTTCAAAGACTTGGGAGACCGCCAAATTGCTCTAAGACCCGAGTTTACCGCATCCGTGGCTAGACTTGTCGCAACAACCTTGAGAAATGAACCTCGACCCTTTAAACTGTTCAGCGTGGGTAGCGTCTATCGATATGACGAACCGCAGAAGGGCCGCTACAGAGAGTTTTGGCAGTCTAACTATGAGCTTATGGGTTCGAACAAGCCTGAAGCAGATGCGGAAATACTGATGCTCACGAACAGCCTAATGGAGAAAGCTGGACTGAAAAGTTTCGCGTTCAAAGTGGGACATGTCGGCGTTTTGAGAAGCATATTCAGGCAAGAAAAACTTGACGAGAGGGTACAGAATCAGGCCATGCAGTTGATGGACAAGAAGCTCTATGATGACGCATTTAACGTGATCCGAGAAGCTGGCGTTTCAGCGAAATGTCTGGAAATCCTCAACCAACTAGTAAAGTTGAGGGGAACAGAGATCTTTGACGTCGCGGCGAAGATGAAGGAATGCGTGAAGGATTATGCTCAGTCTGTTAGTGCTGTGGAGAATCTGGGTGAGATATTAAATCTCGTTTCGCAGTGCGGTTGCAAGATCAACATGATAGTTGATGCAGGCTTCGCCAGAGGGCTTGAATACTACACAGGTATGATCTTTGAGGTATACGTGCCTGATTTGGATATTGCACTTGGCGGCGGAGGAAGATATGATAGGCTCATTGAGCTTTTCGGAGGCGAATCAACTCCAGCCGTAGGCGTGGCTCACGGGATAGATCGAATAATGCTAGCATTACAGGAACAGAAGACTAAATGGACAAAAGGGCCTGAGCGTAGAGTCATGGTTATTCCAATCAACGAGAAACTCCGGGCTGAAGCATTGAAATTTGCGTGCATGCTTCGTGAAGCTGGAGTGTCCACTGAAGTTGAGGTTATGGGGAGAAAGATGGCGAAGGCTCTGGAAGACGCTGACAAGAGAGACATGGATTTTGCGTTGATTGTTGGAGAAAAAGAGCTGAAAGAGGGAGCCGTCGTCATAAAAGACTTGAAGAAGAGAGAGCAGAACACCGTTCAAATCGAGAAAATGCTGGAAGTAATCAAG
>CAZHWL010000058.1:0-6876 GCA_964536035.1 uncultured Candidatus Bathyarchaeia archaeon
TGGTGTTTTCTTTTTCATCCACAACTTTGCCAATTGCATTTGGAAGAGTGACGAAAGGCTCAATTGCGTAGACAGCGCCGAGTTTTATTTTTGAAGAAAACAGATGCGTGACATTAGGCAGAGAAGTACCTGCGTGCACAAGATATCTCCCAACCTGATGCCCAGTGAGGTTTGAAATAGGTTTGAATCCTCGAGATTTTATGGTGGTCTCGATTATTGTGCCAAGCTTTGATGTGGAAATGTTGGGACCAATATTTTCTACAGCTTTTTCGAGAGCGACCTCCGCCGTTTTCATGAGATCGTCATATTCAGGATCAAAACACACAGTGACCGCTGTGTCAGTAACGTATCCATCCACATGTGCTCCAATATCTATCTTAACTACTGATTTTTCAGGGATTCTTTTGATGTCACCCGGTGGAGACGTGTAATGTGCTGCAATCTCGTTTATTGAGACATTGCACGGAAACGCTGGTTTTCCACCCTTCTTTCGGATAAGACTTTCAGCTCTTTCGCAGACATCAATTATGGGCATGTCCTCTTTGACGAAGCCTCTTATTGCCTCGCGCGTTTCACGCAGTATCCTTCCAGATCGCTGGAATTTCTCCAAAGCTTGCGAGTCATATTCACTCATCAAAGTCACGCTTCGAGATTGAGTGCAAGAACATTAATTCCAAGATGCTGTCTTCTTTCTATTGCATACTGATTTATTTAAGACTAGTCATGACATTCGAACCAAGCAAACTAAAAATGTGCAACTAAAATACTTAATTTGGGAGCGGAAAGCCATTCTGATCGAGTTGTGGCTAGATTGGTTCAGCTGACGGCTGAACGTAGGAGCGAACGAAAACTCCTATGAAAACTCCCAGAAAACAAAGTAAGAAAGCTAATGGAAACATCATTCGGAAAACATTTTTGACTGCATAATACATGACGAATTGACTGCCGATCCAAAAGTCGGCAAGCGCGTAAACTTTTCCATAACCCAAACTGTACCAAATGAAGAAAGAGGACCAAGTCACGGTAAAGGCAAATGTTAGAAGCGATTGCAAGATATAGCCGTAAACTATTGTTCCAATGTCGAATAGGATGGCCCCTGCTAGTGAACTCAAAGCAAAGATTAGGGCAAAATCCCAAATGTTCAAGTGAGGAGTGTCGTCCCCTGGAACCTCCCTGTAGGGTATACCTGTTTCAGAGTATTGGGTAGGCCAAAGGCTAGGATGTGTCACGTAGACATACCAATAGGATTTTACAGATATACCCGCGATACATAAGCTCCAGAGCAACAAGACGGCTATTTTCTTCCGCCTAGTTTTCAGCCATTTGAAAATGCCAAGCTCGCGAGCATAGTGTATGTTTAAGACTAGCAGAATAATGACTATGGTGATTGCTATTACTGCTGCTAGAATAGGATCCGTCAGGTTTTCCTCCGAAACGTTCTTGCCTTTATATTTGGACACTTTTATTTTAGCTTTGGTGAGCCTTTCGCTAAGTGTTTAGGAAACTTTGAGAAAAGGCTGTCTGACAGACGATTAATGATTCAGAGCATGTCAAGGAGCCAAGTATAGTGCGCATTAGGTGAAATCTGTGATCTGACTTTGATAAGGGTTCATTTTTTCAGCCATATTTGGGTTCTCCTTATCTTTTAATGTGGAACTTTTCAAGCGTGTTCTTCGCTTTCTCACGTTTCTTCTGGTGTTCAGCAAGGAACTTGTTGATTCTTTCAACTAGGTCTTTTTTGCATTCACCGCACAGTATTTCACCTGCCTTGCAACGGCTCTCTCTTTCAGCAAGTTTCTTGTCGTCTTCTTCGAACAGATAAGTGAAATATTGGTAAATCGTGCATACGCTTGGGTCTGCTCCTGTCTTCTTCTGTTCTGCGGCTGTGCCTTTTCCGCCTGTAAAGGCGTTCCAGATCTTGCGTTTCACCACGTCTGGCGGGTCAATGGTGAATATACTGGTTTCGGGTTCTGAGGCGCTCATTTTCCCGCCTTGCCCGAGGCCCGGTAGGAAGCGACAGTGTATCTGCGCGGGTTTGTGATAGCCAAGCTTCTGCGCTATATCGCGTGTGATTCTCCAGTATGGATCTTGGTCTATGGCCGCGGGTATAAGTGCAGGCACGTTTTCGCCGGTAAGCTTCTTATGTATAAAGCATGGAGCCGCTTGGACAGCGGGCCAAAAAACCCAGCCAAGGTTTGTGCTTTCTTGAAAACCGAAAGTAGCGCGCGCCGTTGAGTATGTTATGCGTTTGGCAACTTCTAATGCTATGTCGTAGAGGAGGTCTATGTCTTTTGTGTCGTAGATTATGAAGGTGTCCTCAGGTTTGTAGCCTAGAGCGATGAGGTCTAGTGCATTCTCGTATCCGTATCGTGTCATGTCCGCAAGCTGGTTTTCGTCGTCTACCAAGAATTTTTCGTCGTCGGTCATTTGGAAGTAGAGTCTAGTGTTAAACTTATCTTGCAAGTGTTTGGTAAATATCCACGGAACTAGGTGGCCTATATGAACCGGACCCGATGGGCCTCTGCCCGTGTACAAAACAAACTTTGTTCCTTTCTCATACAAGTCAAGCACTGTGTCAAGGTCACGGTGGGAGAAGAACAATCCCCTGCGTATTTGAAGGTGAAGCTCGCCCGTGTGTTTCTCCAGTTTTTTCAGTAGTTCATCAGTCAGGGGCTGAGTTCCGAACTCGCGGATTAAGCGTTCATAATCTACTTTTCCCTTGACTTCCCAAGGCGTAACGATCATTTCGTTCTTGTCTTCATCTGTCAATGGCGACTCGCCTTTGTGGTTCAGCTTCGTATATCAATTCAGGGGAAGCGTATTAAATCTTATGTGAACATAAATTTCAAATACTGCCTCAATGGTTAGTGAGAACCATGCCGCTGAAATACGAGTCTGCAGAGTTTTCCGAAGAGCTTCGCAAAAGAACAAACACAAACAGTGAGTACCGTGAGAAAGCAAAAGGCATGAACTGGAAAACCTTGATCATCACAAAGGACATTCCGTTTGCGACGTACTCAAGCTATTCTGACGGCGAATTGACCGAGCGGAAGCATGTGCGGGCAGCTGAGATTGAGGAGCTTCGCAAAAAAGTTGACTTTGTGGTGGAGATCCCAACTTACGAGTTGTCGATTGATGTGGCTACGGGCAAGAAATCTTTAGAATCACTGTTTCTGGGTAGACAGGTGAAAGTGGAAGGCTCGATTTTCAAGGCACTACAATACAGGGATGCTGTTGAAAGAGCGGGCAAAGTCACTGCAACTTTAGCTGCTGAATCAGAGATCCTTTCTAAAGACGATTTTGTGAAGATGCTTCGCGAACGTGAACTACTCTAGACTTTGTCTTGAAGAGACTATTGCTAGGAAGGACATAATCCATAAATACGGTTAAGTCATCTCTTTTTTAGCGTTGGTGCGAAGTGATGTCCCGCCAATTTCCGTAGCGGATGCAGATCTTCTCTCAGTTTGGTTAGCTGGCGGTATGCATACTTTTATTATTAAAACATCAACAACTACATTAGCGATTTCCGTCTGTCATGATCATGAAGGGAAAAGTTATGGTTGATCTCAGGGAACACGAAGGCAAAACGCTTGCGGCATTGAAGAAGTTAGGCGGAAAGGCTTCTGTTGACCAACTTATGCGCGAGACAGGATCGCCAGATGCGGCTGTTATGCGTTCAGTTTTAACATTGCAGGAGAAGGGGCTGATCCAGTCAAATGAGAAGAGACAGACTCTTGCCAAACTGACTGACGAAGGAGAAGAGTATGCAAAAAGCGGATTGCCTGAAAGGCGATTGATGGCTACACTCCAAAAGTTGGGGGGAAAAGCTACTCTTGGCGAGGTTATTGGCAAGTCTGGTTTGAGTGGGCAGTTTGTTCCTATTGCTTTGGGTTGGGTTCAAAGAAAGAAATGGGCGGTCTTGGATTCGAAAACAAAGACCTTACACATATCAGAGAAACTGGAAGAAGAAAACGATGAGAAGCTTCTGAAATTGCTTGACAAGAAGAAACAGGTTACGGTTGAAGACCTGAGCGAAGAACTTCAAGATGCGACTCAGGTTTTGAAGGGAAGGAAGCTTCTCGAAGCAGAAGAGAAGACAAAGAGGATCATAGAGTTAACAGATGCTGGGCAAGCTGTAGCCAAGAAGGGAATCAAGGCTAAGAAGGAAGTAACGCAGTTGACGCCTGAGCTTATCATCAGCGGCAAGTGGCATAAAGTCAAGTTTCAAGAATACAACATTGCTGCGCCCGTGGCCAAGACTTGGCCGGGAAAGAAGCATCCATATTTGCAGTTTCTTGATGAGGTGAAGCAGAAGCTTGTCACGTTGGGCTTCAAGGAGATGGTTGGAACAGCTGTAGAAACATCATTTTTCAATTTCGACGCGCTTTACACTCCTCAAGGTCATCCGGCAAGAGAGCCCTCAGGCATATACTTTGTCAAATCTCCAAAGGAGGGAGACATTGAAGCTTACGCGAAAACAGTGGACAATGTGAAGAGAACACATGAGAACGGCTGGAAAACTGGTTCAACTGGCTGGCGGTACAAGTTTTCGATGAAAGAGGCTAAGAGGCTGATTCTGCGTGGTCACGGCACATGTCTCAGTGCCCGCACGTTGCTAAGGAAAGATTTGGAGATTCCGGGCAAATACTTCTCGATTGCCCGCTGTTACAG
This sequence comes from uncultured Candidatus Bathyarchaeia archaeon, assembly GCA_964536035.1. Lineage (GTDB taxonomy): Archaea > Thermoproteota > Bathyarchaeia > Bathyarchaeales > Bathycorpusculaceae > JBGPAV01. The sequence continues at coordinate 4,672 of CAZHWL010000058.1, forward strand.
GCCAGAGGTGGTGGATAAGACGCATCTTACCGAGTTCAATCAAGTCGAAGGAATAGTCGTGGATGAAAGCTTGACGTTGCGAGATTTGCTGGGTGTCCTAGGCAAGTTCGCTGTTGAAATGGCGGGAGCGGATGAGGTGAAGTTTAGGCCTGACTACTTCCCGTTTACTGAGCCCAGCGTGGAACTTGCCGCATACAAGAAGGGCTATGGGTGGATTGAGTTCGGCGGTTCAGGAATCTTTCGACCAGAAGTAACTGAGCCTTTAGATATCAAAGTGCCCGTGATTGCCTGGGGTTTGGGAATTGACCGTCTGTTTATGATGCGCGCTGGAATTGAGCAGATAAGCCAGATCTTCACAAGCGATCTGGATTGGCTTAGGAGAAAGGCGGTGATCTAAGAGTATGCCGACAATTGACATTGAATATGCAGAGTTCGAGAAGCTTCTTGGAATTGATTTGCATAGGGACATGGATAAGGTGAATGAAGCTCTAGCTTACGTAAAGGGCGAGGTGAAGCTCTGGGACGAGAAAGCAGGCGTAATGAGCATTGAGATCAAGGACACAGGACGACCGGATCTTTGGAATGTTGAGGGAATGACCAGAGCCTTACGTGGCTTCTTAGGCTTGGAAAAAGGTCTAAGGGAATATGGTGTTGGCAAGCCTATTGTTGATATTCACGTAAATGCAGGACTAAGAAATATTCGTCCTTTCATCGGCTGTTCAGTAGTCAAGAACTTGAAGCTGAATGATGCAGTTATTCGCGGACTTATGCACATGCAAGACAAGCTAGACCAATCTTATGGTAGAAACAGACAGCGAACATCCATCGGACTGTACGAGTTCGATCTGATCAAACCACCTCTGACTTACGGCATCGCCAAACCCACTGAGACCAGCTTTGTTCCATTGGGCTTCACAGAGAAAATGAACCTCAAAGAAATCTTGAAGAAACATCCAAAAGGACTGGAATACGGCCACATTGTGAACAAGCATCCAGTCTATCCGATACTCCTAGACGCAGAGGGCGAGGTGCTCTCGTTTCCGCCTGTGATTAACTCAAATGATTTGGGCAAAATTACAGATCAGACCAGAAACGTCCTTGTCGAAGTCACGGGCACGAGCGAAGAGGCCGTGCTTAACGTTCTGAAGATCGTTACGCTGTCACTGATTGACCGTGGCGGAAAGGCCCACGGTGCTAACGTGTATTATCCGAAGAAAAAAGAAGCTGTCGTGACGCCTTGTTTTGAATCTAGAAGAATGGATCTGAACATAGAGTTCGTGAATAAGCTTTCAGGTTTGCGGCTGAAAGCAAAAGACTTGGCTGATTTGCTTCCAAAGGCAGGCTACAATGTGGAAAAGACTAGCAATGACAAGGTGTCGGTGTGTGTTCCCAGTTACAGAGTAGATGTGATGCATCCAGTTGACCTTGTTGAAGACGTGACAATAGCCTACGGATACAACAACATTAAGCCACTTTGGCGAAACCTGCCCACAACAGGCTACATGAGACCAGAACAGCGCTTGCTAGACACTGCAAGAGAAACAATGGTGGGACTAGGCTTCCAAGAAGTCTTGACATACACGTTGACAAACCCTGATAACCTGTTCACAAAGATGAACATGAAAAAACAGCACGTTGTCGAGATCGCAAATCCAAAGGTTCAAACACTGACATGTCTGAGAAACTGGCTTCTACCAGGCTTATTGGAAGTTCTAAGCAATAATCTGTCAGTCGAATACCCACAAAAAATCTTCGAATTAGGCAAGATCACGGTGTCAGATGAAAAGAAGGAGACAAAAACAAGAGACGAAGACTGGCTAGCAGCAATAATCTCACATCCAATTGCAAGCTTCAGCGAAATCAAGTCACATTTAGAAGCCTTCTTTATGAATCTTGGTTTAGAATGGCAAATCAAAGAAACAAAGCATTCAAGCTTCATAAATGGAAGAACAGGAGCAGTAATAGTTCAGGGAGCAAACGTCGGGGTCTTGGGTGAAATGCATCCAACTGTCCTGACCACTTGGAAACTCGAAAATCCCACAATTGCATTCGAAATAAACATGGAGAAGATAGTCAAAATCAAAAGCAAAAACGTCTAATGCACGATTCCAATGGGCACATTCGATCTAAAGCATTCCAAGCCGTTTGAGCTCAACACAAATGGTGATTTCTTTCAATCATCTTGTTACAGACATATGAACTTCG
>CAZHWL010000059.1:0-6777 GCA_964536035.1 uncultured Candidatus Bathyarchaeia archaeon
CAGAACCGCAGATACCCAAGAGTTTTTCCCGCGGCTGGGGTCGCCACATGCTTGATCATGCTTGTCTTTCTCTTGTTCGCTTCGCTGCAGTCTTGGATAATCGGCACCGCAAGCTTATTAGTGGGTGCAATTTACTACGTTGCAAAACAAAGGCTAAACTCGAGAGCCAAAACCTCAAAGTGAGAACAGCATGCTGGACTTTTGGTGGCTCGTAATATTCGGCTTCTTTATAGGTATACTTGCATCCATGACGGGCGTCGGCGGCGGTGTCTTCATCGTGCCAATTCTCACGTTCTTCTACGGTTTCATAGTCAACGGTGCAACGGGGACAAGCTTGACTGCGATCATATTCACTGCAATAGCTTCAACCATCAACTATTCTAAGCAAAAACGCATTTACTACAGAACAGGACTGATCCTAGTCATAACAACCGCACCCGGCGCATACGCAGGCGCATGGTTTGCCACGATAATGGAAGAACATCTTCTCGGCGTAGTGTTCGGTGTCTTCCTCATTCTAGTCGCCATCCGCACGATAATCAGCATACTCAGAAAGAGAAGCAAAGACAAGCAGTTGACAGTTAAAACCGATGCAGAACTCATCAAATCAGGAAAAACGATTGCCTTAGGCGTCGGACTAGGCTTCTTCGGAGGCATTGCTTCAGGCTTACTCGGCATAGGCGGAGGAACGCTGATCGTTCCCATAATGACCTTTGCGCTGGGAATGCCTATTCACCTCGCAACAGCAACATCCATGTTCACCATGATATTCACGTCAATCTCAGCTGTGACAAAATACTACCAGTCAAATCTCATAGACTTCCCAGTCGCCCTAACCTTAGCTGCAGGATCAATCCTTGGAGCCCAAGTAGGAGCCTACACGTCCAAGAAACTCTCAGGTAGGAACCTTACATTAGTCTTCGGGATAATACTGCTAATCGCCGGAGCCAACATGCTTATAAAGTACTGGTAATCAAATCCTCTCTAAATCCCTGAAAGAGAAATGCTTGATCACATCAGTTTTAAGCGAAACCAGAAAACTCTCCATTGAAACAGCCTTAGGGCCTAGAACACTTCGAAGTTCGCGACTGAACTCTGTGAAACTCGAAAAATCCTTGTGAATCGAAATCATCATAAGTGTTTTGCCGCTTAGGCCTTCACCTGAGCTTGCGAAGAGTATTTTTGAGTTTTCGGCAACCCATGAAAGAGAAGTTTTCGCACCTTCATGCTGCGCTACTCCTGCTTCTACATAGTTGAAGGCGAGAACCTCGAAGCCAAGCTTGTCCAAAGCCGGCAAAACCGTATACTCACGGATAAGATTGATCTGCTCAAGGCCTTTCCTCAATCGCGTGATTGTCGGTTGAGAGACGTCAACCACTTTGGCAAGTTCACGGTCGCTCCGCTTCGAATTTTTCATCAACTCATACAGCAAGTCAAACAGTTTGTCCTTTGACATGAAGGTTTATTTCCGTTGATCTTTCTGAAAAATTTTGCCCGTTTTTCCTGTGTTATTTCTTTTCCTTTTTCTTTAACATGTTCTCCAGAACTGGTTTCAGCTTTGCATTTTCGGCCTTAATCTTCTCTGGACCTAACTCCGCCAGTTGTGCAGCCATTTCCTTCATCAACTCAGCGAATCTGAGCCCCTCTGCAGCCGAGACATATTCGACTCTGAACCTCTGAGGACTTAAACCAAGTTTCTGCAGCATCGGGGCCAAGGCATCCATGCGAGCCTTCATCTTCCAGTTGCCACTAATATAGTGGCAGTCATAAGGCAAGTGACAAGCCCCTATGAGAACCATGCCCGCTCCTAGCCTGAGAGCCTCAAGGATAAAATCTCTGTCCACACGCCCTGAGCACATCACACGGACAGGTCGAATGAGAGGCGGATACTCGAAACGGCTTGTGCCCGCCAGATCAGCACCAGCATAGCAGCACCAGTTACACAGAATGCCCAGAATCTTGCCTTCAGGATTCTCCTCCAAAGCACTTCGTATCTGCGCAAATATCTGCTCATCCGTGAAATGCTTCTGAGTGATGGCGTCTGCAGGGCACTCGGCAACACAAGTGCCGCAACCATGACACGTGGCAGTTATGACTTTTGCTGGCTGTTTCTCCAAAGCTTCTATTGAGCCATACGGACACCGTTCAGCACAAATGCCACATTTGACATTCACGTTTCTGCACTTCGCAGGGTCAACCACTGCCACAATAGGCTCTATCTTCCACGTCTTCTTCGAGAGTATCGTTGCTGCCCTCGCTGCAGCACCACTTCCCTGAGAAACACTGTAAGGAATGTCTTTTGGACCTTGACAAGCTCCTGCTAAAAAGATGCCGTCAACTGGAGTATCCATGGGTTTCAGCTTCGGATGACTTTCCATGAAGAACCCGTCAGTTCCTCTTGAAACATTAAGAATCCGTGCCAAATCTCCTGCATCGGAATTTGGTACAGCAGCCGTGGACAAGACGACCATCTCAGCAAGCAACTCAATTGGCTGTCCCAAAGTCATATCTTCAGCCCTTATGACGAGATTCTTAGTCTTTGGATCTTCAAGCACGTGGCTTGCCCGTCCACGAATGAAAGTGATTCCCAAGTCCCGTGCCCTTTTGTAAAACTCCTCGTAACCTTTGAAGTTTGTTCTCATGTCCATGTACAAAATCGAAACGTCTACGTCATCCTTGTACTTCTCTTTGAGCAAAATCGCGCTCTTCAACGTGTACATGCAGCAAAAGCCTGAACAATACTCATACTTCTTGAGATTTCTGGAACCTACACATTGGATGAAAGCCACGCTGTGAGGCTTCTTGCCATCTGAGGCTCGAATGACCTTTCCGCCTGTCGGTCCAGCCGCCAAAATCAGCCTCTCAAACTCCAAGGCAGTGATTACGTTATCATACTTGCCGTAACCGTACAACGGATCATCATAAGGGCGATAGATGTCAAATCCAGTGGCAACCACGATGGCGCCCACATCTAGCTCGATCTCTTCCGGCTTCTGATCGAAGTTGATGGCTTCTCGGGCTCCACAAGCATCAACACACTTGTAACACTCAATACAATAGTCCTTGTTGATTGTATACACGAGCGGAACAGCCTGCTCAAACGGAACAGAAATAGCCTTCCTTACACCCAGATTCGAATCCCACTCATTTGGAAACTCGATGGGGCAAGCTTCCTTGCATTCACCGCAACCAGTGCAATTCTTGCGAATAACATATCGTGGTTTCTTCTTGATCTTGACCTTGAAGTTGCCCACGTACCCTGATACATTGATCAGGTCTGCATAGGATATTATCTCGATGTTTGGGTGGCGGCCGGCATCTACCATTTTCGGGCCTTCAATGCAAATGCTGCAGTCTAGGGTCGGGAACGTCTTGTCCAGTTGGGCCATGTGTCCGCCGATGCTCTCAGTCTTCTCGAGCAGGTAAACCTTGAAGCCCATTTCAGCCAAGTCTAGAGCGCTGCTGATTCCAGCAATCCCTCCGCCAACAACGAGGGCTTTGTTGGTTACGGGCACTTCAAGTTCCTTGAGAGACTGAAGCAGTCTTGCCTTTGCAACGGCCATTCTGATGATATCTTTGCCTTTCTCTGTCGCCTCCTTAGGCGTGCTAGGATGACACCACGATGAAAACTCGCGTATATTTGCCATCTCGAACAGAAACGGATTTAACCCGGCGCTGGCGCAGGTTTTGCGGAACGTGGGTTCGTGCATGCGTGGTGAGCAAGCAGCCACAACCACGCGGTTCAGCTTGTGCTCACTTATGCCTTTCCTTATCTCATCTTGGCCAGGGTCAGCGCATGTGTACCGGTTATCTTTCACATAGACTACGTCGGGAAGTGTCTTTGCGTACTCAACCAGTTCTTTTATGTCAAGTACGCCTGCAATGTTGAGACCGCAATGACAAATGAACACTCCGATCCTGAGTTTTTCTTCCGTCATCTTCTAGTTGCCCTCCTTCTTTCTTGTTGCAAGCGAAATCATGAGTGACGGGTCAACGCGAAGCTCCTTCAAAGCAAGTTCCTCGGGCGACAGTCCCATCGCCAGACCAAGCAACTGCGGATAGTGAAGAACTGGAATCTTGAAGTCTTCGTTAAACATCTTTTCTATTCGAAGCTGGTTCGTGTCAAACATCATGTGACAGAAAGGACAGACCGTGACCAACACTTTCGCAGCTGCTTCTTTCATGTGATGAAGCTTTTCTCTTGTAAGCTGAAGAGGAATCCGATCGTTAACGCCAGCAATTGGAGCCCCACAACACGCGGTTTTATCGGTATACTCGATATATCTGGCGCCAGTCACCTCTATCAGCTTCTTGAGCATCTCGGGATTTTCAGGATCATCAAAACCAACATCCTTCGCTGGGCGCGAAACATGGCAACCAGCGTGTTCAGCCACGCTCAACTCAGTGAGCGGGTTCCTGACAGCGTTTTTTATTTTTTCTAAGCCCACATCCTCCACAAGCAGTTGAAGAATGTGCTTTGCTTCCACGGTTCCCTTGAATTCCAGCCCTGTCTCTTTCAGGTAGCCGTTGATCTTCTCCCTTAGAGCTTTGTCTTCCTTCAACTTCTTGTTCACTTTGCGCAGTGTTCCAGCGCATCCAGGACACAGCGCGACAATGCTGATTCCTTGTTTTTCGGCTAGGCAAAGATTCCTTGCGGCGAGCGCGAGCATCATTTCATGGTTCACGGGGTCTATAGGGAGACCGCAACAGTTGTATTCGGGCATTTCAACAAGATCTATTCCGAGTTTGCTGAGAACTCTGCGTGCTGAGATCTCGTAGCTTGAGACTCTGTAGGGAACGGCGCAGCCTAGGAAGAGCAAACGCTTTGAACTCGAACCTTGTTCAGCAGCGGTCATGTCGCTTCACCTCTGACGGTGCTCCAGAAGCCAGTTGCCTTAGCCAGCTTTGCCATAGCCTCTGGGTTTCCCTTCGGCAACGGCGGCAATCCGGCTTCTCCTCTTTTCTTCAGTCGCAATTCCGGAATTTGATAGGCGATGCAGGTGTCAAGGATGCTTGCGCCCAATTCTTTGAAAATGGGAGGCATTATTCCTCGTTTCACTGCAGCGTTTCTGAGTATTCGGATCACGCTTGCGACCTCCACATCTTGGGGGCAGCGGTCGGTGCAGGTGAAACACGAGGCGCACAACCACAGAGTCTCGCTGGAAAGCACTCTGTCTCTCAGCCCAAGCTGGGCCATACGGATTATGTGTCTAGGTCTGTAAGAGTTGCTGAATCTGGCAATGGGGCAGTCGGAAGTGCATGTGCCGCATTGAAAGCACAGTTTGAGCTTCTCGCCACCGTGCATCTTGCCTATTTCGACTTTGAAATAGGGGTCAAATTCGTCAGCCCTGATTGGAGCCATCTCGACGAGTGTGGTTTCAGGCGGTTTTTCTTCTACCTTTGGAGGTTGCGGTAGCGGAGTGGAGGCAGGAAGTGGGGGCAGTGTAGGTGTGGGAACAGGAGTCGGGGGTGGTGCAGATTCAGGAACTAGTTCTGCTTTCTTTGTTGCCTTGAGAGATTTTTTCTTCGGTTCGGCTTTTCTTTTTCTTGGCGCAGTTTGGGGCATGTTATTTCCTCCTCGGTTCAAGAAGCTTCTCAACAGCTTTCGTAGCAGTCTTTCTTCCCTTGCTACGCAATTCCTTTGACAAATCAAGAACAGAAGTCAACCTCTCAAGAGACTTGTTCCATGCTCCTGAACGTATTGCCGTGTGGCTTATGTTGGTGCGCTTCAGATCCAGTGCCTCATTCACAGGGCAAACAAGTTTGCATGCCCCACAGTAAACGCAAAACATCTCATCAACATGAACTTTCCCATCTTTTTCAGAGAGATACAATGCACCAGCTATTGGGCAGACATCCAGACAATCTTTGCAGCCTTTAGGACATTTCTCAAGGCGTATGCTGATTTTTCCGCTGAGGAATTTCTTGACATGCATGATGCCCTCTGGGCATTTGATCTCGCAAACTCTGCAGCAGGGGCAATAGTCTTTTTGAACATCGATCTTCGCCTTCAATCTCGCTTTGTCTGCTTCTGACAAAGATGCGGCATCTTCAACCGTTTTTCCTTCGGGTGTAAGCCAAGTAAGCTTGATTAGGTCGAGTGGGCATGCTTCTTCGCATTCGATACATGCTGGAGTACATTTGCTTGCGTCTGCTTGTATGTCACGAACTAGCTGTGGGAAGCTGTCCTTATCAACAACAGAAAGTGCATGTTTACCGTTCATGGTGACTTTGATCGCTCCATATGGACAAAGGATATCGCATATTCCGCAGAAGTTGCACTTGGTCAGATCAACATCAATCTTTGCCTTTCTTGTCTTTCCACCTTCAATTTTAGGCAGTTTCTCGATTTTGATTGCTTCTTTCGGACAGGCTAGGCTACAAATTTGGCAGCTTACGCATCGTTTTTTGTCCAAAGTAAGCCTGTAATCTTTTACATGAAGAACCCATTCCAAAGACAACGTTTCAGGTGTATCCTTCTTTATCGTCTTAAGAGGCATCTATTAATCACCATGGTCACATGGTATGATGTGAAAGTCACGCGTAAGGATAGGCTTGCATTAACCTTCATATATAGTTTGGTTCAAAATCCACCCGGTTCTAATGTTAAAGCCTTGTGCAAACTGCTACATAGCATCTCAAATTATCTTCATCTTTCAAAGAAACTATCCTAAAACCAGCATGCTCAAGCAGTTTCCTAAAACGTTCCTTCGAAAAAACCCTTTTCAAACCAGTCACAACGATTCTCGAAGTGTCTTTTGCTGATCTCTTGATCTC
>CAZHWL010000060.1:0-6687 GCA_964536035.1 uncultured Candidatus Bathyarchaeia archaeon
CCTCCGCCAGTATTATCTGGTTCAGGTTCTATGGGTCGACAGCAATTTCAGCTGTCCTCTCAGCCAGGTCTCAATCCTAGCTCCCCTCTAAACCTTGAAAGGACAATTGTTATCTATCTGTATATTTACTTTTCCTAGGCATAACCCAAAACCTGTAGCATGGACACGGTTGATGAAAATGAAGAACCTGCCAAAAGAGTTCGATATTCTGGCCATTGAGAAAAAATGGCAGAGCCAATGGGAAGAGACTGGCACTTACCGTTTTGACTGGAGTGACAAGGAAAAGCCTGCGTTCAGCATTGACACTCCGCCACCTTATCCTTCCGGCGATTTCCACATGGGTAACGTGCTGAACTGGTCCTATTTCGATTTTCTCGCCAGATACAAACGAATGAGCGGCTTCAACGTGTATTTTCCGCAGGGCTGGGATTGTCACGGCCTAGGCATAGAGGTTCAGGTGGAAAAGGAGAACAAGATCAAAAAAAGAGAGATGCCGCCTGACAAATTCAGAAAACTGTGCGAGGCGCTCGTTGAGAAATACATAGCGATCATGAAGAAAGGAATCGTAGAATTAGGCTGCAGCATCGACTGGACGACAGAGTACAGGACGATGAACCCTGACTACTGGAGACGAACCCAGCTAAGCTTCATAATACTTCACAAAAAAGGTTTCATGTATCAGGGCACGTATCCAGTCAACTGGTGTCCACGCTGTGAAACCGCGATCGCAGATGCTGAAGTGAACTATGAAGAACATGAAGGCACGCTGCATTACATCAAGTTTCCCCTAGAAGAAAGCAAAGAACACCTCATGATTGCTACAACTCGCCCTGAACTTATTCCTGCATGTGTTGCAGTTGCCATAAATCCTGATGATGACCGATTCTCCAAATACATCGGCAAGAAAATAATGGTTCCATTGATGAACTATTCTGTTCCCATAATTCCAGACAAAACTGTCGACCCAGCCTTCGGCACAGGCGTCGTCATGATATGCACTTACGGAGACAAAGCTGACGTAAAAACCGTTCTGACACACAAGCTTCCAGCCAAAATAATACTTACAGAAAACGGCAGACTCAACGATAAAAGCGGAAAATACGCTGGAATGACAACAGGTGAAGCCAAGAAAACCATAGCAAAAGACCTAGAAACCAATGGACTTCTAGTGAAAACTGAGAAGATTAAACAAGAAATCGGCTCATGTGACAGATGCGAGACACGAGTGGAAATTCTTGAACTCAAACAGTGGTTCATGAAGACCCGCGTGCTCACGGACAAAGTGGAGAAAACAGCAAACGAGATCGTATGGTATCCAGATTACATGAAGACACGACTGATCGACTGGGCTCGCTCACTAGACTGGGATTGGGTGATCAGCCGCCAACGCGTCTTCGCCACGCCAATACCCATATGGTACTGCAAGGAATGCGGAGAAATTATTCTGGCTGAAGAGAGTTGGGTTCCGATTGATCCAAAGATTGAGAAACCCAAAATCACTAAATGTCCAAAATGTGGCGGCAAAGAGTTCATCGGCGAAATTGACGTTTTTGACACTTGGATGGATTCCTCAATTTCATGCGCTGTACACGCTGGATGGCCTGACAACAAGGATTGGCGAAGACTCTTTCCTGCTGATGTGCACCCTTCAGGCATCGACATCATTCGAACATGGGCCTACTACTTGATGGTCCGACATCTAGCCTTGTTTGACGAAACCCCCTACAAAAGCTGTCTCATCAACGGAATGGTGCTGGGCCTTGACGGAAGAAAAATGAGCAAATCGCTAAAGAACTACGTTGCCACACCCGAGGTTTTAAGCAAGTATGGCGCTGACGCTGCACGGCAATGGGCTGCTGGCGGAGGAGCCACAGGATCTGACATCCCATTTAGGTGGCCAGATGTTGAATACGGTAGACGTTTTCTCATCAAGCTCTGGAACGCCTCAGGCTTCGTAAGTAATCTATTGAAAGATTATACGCCAAGGAAGAACGAGAAACTAGCGCTCCAACCATTAGACAAGTGGATTCTGAGCAAGACAGAGAAACTTACAAAAAACGTGACTGACGCCTTTGAGAAGTGCCAGTTTAACATCGCTTTGGAAGAGGTTCGCAACTTCACTTGGCACGTCTTTTGCGACTGCTACATTGAGGCAGTGAAAGACCGACTGTATCAGCCTGAAACGTATGGTGAGGAGAAGCGAAGAGCTGCACAGTACACGCTTTACACGGTCTTGTATAGGGTTCTGCAGATGCTTGCACCGATAACACCGCATGTCACAGAAGAAATCTATCAGACACTGTATGCTGAGGATATAGGGCTCAAGAGCATTAACACGTCTCCTTGGCCAATAACTGACGAAAAACTCTTAGATGAGGAATCTGAGAAACGTGGCGATTTGATAATTGCTGCTATCAACGAGATCAGACGGGAGAAGTCTGAAAAGCACCTGCCACTCAACACTCCAATCAAGAAGCTAGCGATTTATGCAGAAGATAGAGCTTCAGCCGAAATAATAGAGAAAGGAAAGGAAGACATCTGTGGAACGTGCAAAGTGGCATCCTTTGAAGTTATGAACAAGAAAGGCGAGGGCAGAGAAATCAAGCCTTACAGCAAAATCCACTTCATCACTGAATATTAGATTGGCTTGGAAGCGGTGAACCTTGAAGATCGGCATAATCGGTTGCGGAGCTATAGGTACTCTCATCGCTGAATCTGTTGAGAATGGCATCGTGAAATGTGACGGGCTTATCCTATATGACTCTGACATGAGTCGCTCTGCCAATCTGAAGAAACTACTTCGCATTCCAATAGTTGTTGTCGAAAGCGTTGAGGAGATGATTAAACTCAGACCTGCCGTCATTGTTGAAGCTGCTTCACAGACTGCTGTCAAGCAATATGCAAGCAAGGTATTGGATGCCGATATTGATCTTATTGTGATGAGCGTTGGGGCACTTTTGGACCTTAATATCCAGAGTAGCAGGCTTCATGTGCCTTCAGGAGCCATCGGCGGTTTGGATGCTATCGATGCTGCTTCGCTGGCTGGCGTAACAGAGGTTACCTTGACGACACGGAAGAATCCAAAAGTTTTAGACATGAATAATCGTGTAGAGAAAACAGTGTATGAGGGAGACGCCGAGGAGGCAGTCAAACGTTTTCCAAGAGAGATGAACGTTGCAGCCAGACTGGCTCTAGCCGTCAAACCTGTGGAAGTTAAGGTCCAAGTTGTCTCTGATCCGAAAGTGAACAGAAACGTTCATGAAGTTAAAGTAAAGTGGAAACATGGAGACATGTGGCTAAGATTCTCCAATGAACCACACCCAGATAATCCCAAGACAAGCGCTTTGGCAGCGTGGTCAGCAATAAACTTGTTGAAAAAGATATTGGAAAGACAGGTTTAGCTTGATCGCTTGATTTCTGCCATCAGTTTGTCAATTTCTGTTTCAGTGTTGTAGAAATGCGGTGAAACCCTTACCCCATTAGTTCTAGCGGAAACAACTATGCCTTTCTTGGCAAGTCTTTCAGCAATCTTTTGTGGTTTGCGTGTTTTGATGTTGATTATTCCTGAGCGGCACTGCTCTTCTTCTGGCGTCTGAAGCTCGAATCCTTTTTCCTTTGCAGCATCGATCAAGCGATCAGTCAGTTTCATTATCCGTTTCTTGACGTTCTCAACTCCGTAATCCAACAGCATTTTCATTGATTCTCTAGCTCCTGCTAGGCTCAATGAGCTTGGCGATCCTGCTTCAAAACGGGATGCTGTCTTTGCAAGCTTTAAACTCCAGATGTTATAGAAATCTGCTGTCTCAAAAACCTCTTGATCTACGCTTGCCCAACCTACAAACGGAGGTTCAAGTTTCTCAATGAGGTCTTCTTTGACATAGAGGTATCCAGCGCCCGGTGGGCTGAGAAGCCACTTGTGACAGGCTGCTGTTAGAAAGTCTACATCATCTCTTTTCACGTCTATGGGCATTGTTCCAACAGACTGGATGCCGTCAACTATCAGACAGGCGTCGTGTTCGTGCGCGATCTCGCTTAGAATTCTGAGGTTGTGACGGAAGCCGTTAGCATATTCGACGTGACTTACGGCTACAGCCACTGTCTTGTCGTCAACAGCTTTCTCCATGTCATCCAGCAAGATCTTCCCTTTGACATTTTTCACGTATTGAACTCTGACTCCCAAGCTTTTGCGAAGCCACGGATAAATCACAGAAGGATATTCCAAGTCTGTGGTGACAATTTTTGAGCCATGAGGATAATGCAGAACATTTGCGGCTATGTTCAAACCGGTAGAAGTGCTTTCAACGAAAGCTATTTCCTCAGTTTTGGCTCCAATCAAGCGGGCGAAGAAAGGTTTGCCACCATCATCCCATTCAGAAGAGACAGATCCAGAGTTTGACACTTCGTGAACGTATCTATGAATAGCGTCTACAGTTGGCTTAGGCAAAGGAGACTGAGCAGCATGATTCAGAAAAATCTTGCTCGCGGTGATTGGGAACAGTTCACGAATTTCTTCAATACGCTCCATGCACCTTCTCCCCCAAACGACATGGCAAACTAAAGTAGGTTGGCCCAGTATTAAATTTTCCACAATAGACCTTGAGCTGAGTTTATGGGATTGTGTTCAGTCCGTATCCTCCGAAGCATGTCCAGTGTTTCCTCAAGAGTCTCTTCAGCTCGTCAAGTGTCTTCTCAACAGTTCCACGACATTGAGGGGGCTCTTTCGGAACTTCGGAAGGGTCTTTGACACTGATCTCTTTCAATCCAACAACTCCAGCGACAAGAGCATACCAACAAAGCGGTAAAACCTTTGGATTGTAGCCGCTTCCTGGAATCAAAACCAGTCTCCCATTACAGATCTTGTCGGCTGTTTCACTGACTAACTGCGCCAGTCTGAAAAATCCTTTGACGCTCAGGTTGAGATCACCAAGCGTATCAGCAAAATGCGGGTCACTTCCACCGTTGGATATGATGATCTCTGGCTTGAACTCTTCAGCTAAAGGCACGAAAACTTCATTTAACGCATAAAGGTACGTTTCGTCGCCAGTTCCAGGTGGCAGAGGCACGTTCGCATTGAACCCTTCACCTTCTCCTTCACCAATTTCCCAGACAAAACCTGTTCCAGGATAAAGCGTTCTAGGATCTTGATGCAAGGAAATGTAAAGCACGCTTGGGTCTCTATAGTAAATGTCACTTGTTCCATTTCCAAAATGCACATCATGATCTAAGACCAGAAACCGTTTCAAATGGTACTTGGCTCTTAAATGCTCAATCAAGACAGCTACGTCGTTGAACAAACAGAAGCCGCCGCCATAACTTCGCCCAGCATGATGATAACCTCCACCAACAGAAATTCCCCTCTTGGCCTTTCCTCCGATAACTGTTCTTCCACACGTCAAAGCTCCGCCAGTGATCAGTAAGGCTGCTTCAAGAATGCTCGGAGACACAGGCGTCTCAACATCATAACTCTTCTTCTCCTCAGCCAAACGAAATATCAAATCAACATATCTCTCATCATGAACTCTCTGCAGATCCTCCTTCGAAGCAGGTTGCGGTGCAACAAGCGAAATCTCGTTGTAGTCAAACAGTTTTTGCTCTTTGAAGAATTTCATCGCATTGCCAAATCTGTCTCCTCTAAATGGGTGCCCCTCACCTAGATCGTACTGCTTATATTTTTCATGGAAAGTCAGCGCTGTTTTCTCAACCAATCTGGTCACTCGCAAATAAGAGATTACGGAAAATGCTGAATATAAGCCTCTCTTCAAGACAGTGTCAGAATAAAAAAGAGAAAGGAGATGGTTTTTTGCTTAAGCTTCCTGTTTTTCTTCGCCTTCAGTTGTTATTTCAATGGGTTGAGGTTCTTCTGAAGTCTCAGGTGTTGCCTGTTCAGTGGCAGATGGGCTTGTTTCAACGACTTCAGCGTATTCCATTGCAGGTTTTTCATGTTTCTCTTTGGTAGGCTCTTGCTCAATTTCCACTTCGGTTACGACATTTCCGGTCGCCAGTTGTTCTGCTGCCTCTTTTATTGTTTCTAGCTCTTGTTTTGACGTTTCTAGCCCGATTGACAGGACGTTGATTTGACGCTCGTAGACTTCGTTGTCAACTTCTCCAGTAACGTGCTGGATCTCAAAGTTAGCTAACAGTATTTCTAGAGTTTTGATTTGTTCTTCAAGCTCCATCATCTTTGTGTTCATTTTCTGCAGGAGCGCTTTCTGTTGTCTCTCAACGTCCGTTATTGTCTCGGCAATCTCCATGGCAAACAGGTCGTGTGTAGACTGAGAAATCTTCCCTTTGTCCAGTAAGCCGTCCAATGCTTGCCTCTTTTTCTTTGTAGTCTCGTATTCCTCGCTTAATCGTCTGAAGGAATGTTTCCACGAAATCAAATTACTGCACCGTTCCGTTAGTTACCGCAAAACGGAAAGATAACGTTTGTTAACATGCACATATATCGCTAGCTGACAAGCTGAGCCTTATTTGCTCATTAGCTGAAAAATCACGCTTTAAAATGCAAACAGCGCAGCAAGCGACTTTAACACGGAAAATAGCAAAAGAAAACCGGACGGAACTGTAAAAGTCAGGAACTCTGCTGTTATTTCGCGGTTTCTCCATGATTTTCACGTTTAAACATGTCATGTTCTGTTTCTACTTCTTATTCTGAATTAGAATAAAATTTAAATATATATATAGAAC